>NZ_JBHFKW010000001.1:0-282543 GCF_042879395.1 Photorhabdus sp. RM322S | reverse complement strand
CATTAGTTCTGACAACCAAATCCCCCTGCACGGTTTTTATCGTTGCCGATCTGTTTTCGACTAACTGACTTTTATTCCCCTGCGCATCTTTCTGTATCCACAGATTATCGTTGGCTTGCAGTAAGGCTTTATCACCGGTATTGCGCACGGTGTCACCAAATACCCGCATATTCCGACCGGCGGTTACACGGCCTTTATTCTCCAGGGTGGTGTTTGCCAGAGTAATATCCCGGCCCGCTTGCACGTTAATATTCGGCGCAATATACGTTTCTTTGCCCATAATATTTAAGTCGGTTTTAGCGTGGGTATTTCCTAATTCAATTTTGCCGTTGGCGTTTAAGGTGATATCACGCTGGTCGCTAACCACATCTTTCAGATTAACCCCAACGCCATCTTCAGTGGCGACCAGCCGGATTTTATTGGCATACATGCCGCCCAGTGCTTTGGTATCAATAGCTAATTGCGGTTTAGCACCTTCTCCGGCAATGGATTTAACTGTGCCGTCTTTTAAACTGATGCGGTTGGTGCCCTGCGTCAGAGAGAGATTATTGGCCTGAATTTTTCCATTTAACTCCGTGGCCCGGCTGATAATATCGACATAATCTGTCGCTTTACCCTCCAGCCCTTTGCCGCTAATGGTGATCTGGCCTTGTTTAACCTCCAGGGCTTCCAGCGCACCCTGTTTGTCAAACTGAGGTTTCCCGGTGGTCAGGGTTGCGCTGGCGGTATTGATAAAACCACAGCCATCACAGGTGATGCCATTGGGGTTGGCAATCATCACATTGGCTTTATTGCCCACAATTTCCAACTGACCTTGCAGCTCAGAGCGTCCGTTGCCGGTGACTTCATTAATAATCAGTTCTGCCGCTTTGCCTGTCAGGTTAGGGTTGGCGTTCAGTTGCCCGGCCAGTTGTGATGTAGCTGCCTGCGTGGCGTTATTGAGAACGGCACCCTGAGTGGCAACGTTAAACTCTTGATAGGTGTTATGGGATATTCCCGTGCTATTCGGTGTGGCGATATTCACCACCGGCACATTACCCTGATTTTGTACCTGTGTGCGGTGATTATCCGGCGTTATTCCGGCGGCGATAGCCGGATGCAGCGGCTGGAGGGCCGTCAGGTAAATTAAAAGATAACTCGTGGCCCTGACCAACGGGTTGCTGCGCTTATCCATCGTACTCTCTCTTTTCTTAAGTTAATCGGGCTTCGGTGATAAAACGGTAATCTTTCCATAGAAAATATTGATAATTTGATAGTGACATAATAAAACTATTCTAATGTGTAATTATTTGTTTGTCTGGATTGATAGTACGAAATGTGATCAATGTCTGGTTATTTAATCCTAACAATGGGGAATGAGGTATATTAAATGCCGGTAAGTGGTAATAAGGATGGGGATAATTTTATACACCAATAACAACCCTTTAAGTTTATTAATGGTGTTACGTCCCTAACCTGACAGGTGTGTAGCATTCTGCTTATGTCTTTGGGGATGTTTTTAAATGGGTTGGTCAACAACCCAAAAGTGCTAACTGAGTACCGACGAGATCCAGATCGCAGCCTGCTGAAATCCGCATTATCTGTAGTATCTTTATATTGATTTGATATTTACCTGTGTCAGTTTTCAAACGTGATCTGATTGTTTAGTGGTGTGTTTAAATAGAAAGTTTTTAACTTTTTAAAAAGAGATTTATTTTACATTTGGGATATTTTTTTATGATTATTTTCTTGGGGTTTTAAACTGTTATTAAAAGCCATTTTTTAATCTTTGGTGGCTATTAAATTTAATCACCATGGTATATGGTGTTTTACGTTAAATAAACGTTAATCATACTCGATTTTTATCTTTACTGACGCTGTTTTACCAGCAATCCTGAGTGGTTTTCACCTGATGGTATAAAGATACTCTTTTATTTTTTCTCGGATAATATCCTTTTTCTCTCTGATTTCTTTTCAACTCTCATAAACAGTTGGCTTTCATATAAAATTGCCAATTTCCCCTCAAATTGATATTTATCCACCAGCATTTTTAATCTTCCAATAAATAACTCACCGTGGGCAGCTAAAGCACGTTGCACTTGAGTCGATGAACGACTCATCCCGATAAATGCTTCGCCGGGAATAGGCATACTCCAGCGGGTATTGAGTGTAATATGGAGGGCATTTTCATGCAGGAATGCAGTATTCAATTCCTGTGCATAATCAAAATCCCGATAGTGACGGCTATAGTTAGGGCTTAATTCTTCCAGCAGATTTTCATACTCATTCAGAAATTCACTATGCCGGTAATCTCGGTTATTTTGCAGGATCGCTATGATGCCATTATCTGCCAGATTGTTTCTGACCAAATTTAATACCGTTGCCCGATCCATCCATTGAAAAGATTGTGCTGCCATGATCAGGTCAGGATTACCCACATTGGCGAGATGCTGTTCAGCACTGCCATGTAACCAACTGACTCATGGCAATTTCTGTTTACCGGTGTCGATCATATCCTGCGAAATATCAATGGCAGTGTAGTGGTGTTGCTGACCAAGTAGATTTGCCAGCCCTTCGAGAGCAATGCCGGTTCCAGCACCAATATCGATAACAGACAGTGCCCTGTCTTTAGGCAGCCAGTGGCAAATTTCACGGAAAAGTGCCTGCGGGTAACGAGGGCGGTAGCGATCATAACCTTTAGCCAAACCATCAAATTTTTCTTTATGCTGTGTCATATTATCCTCTGCTCTTTCTCTTTGGGTGATGGGTTTTCGGGCAATTGATTCAAAATGTAATTGAGTCGTCCACCTGCGCGGACAACCGCCAACATTTGTTCGGATGGTGGATAAAAATCCGCCCGAAAGCGGGAGCTACAACCATGGGTATATCTACTGCTAATAAAGTGCTCACACTGTGTTTAAGATGAATATTGGAAGTCGGAAGGCCGATATGTATCGCCTTAAATCCCAGAGAGAAAGTATATTTAATATCTTCCAGTATCTCCCGATTCCAGCCGATAATATTTACTTCATTCTTGCGTTCCAGCATCTCTTCTAATGCCAGAACTTCATCCCCTTTCATGGCTGGGATCCCGGCTTCTATCCACTCCACACCGGCGTCTACCAACGAATTAAAAATACTCACTTTTGTTTCTTTTGAAAATACAACGCCAAGAGCCTGCTCACCATCACGTAACGTTGTGTCTGCCAGATTAACGATATTGCACTTATTATGTGAATCTACCATATGTGATTAATTCCCTGTCTGAATGGGTGGTACAAAATGTGATCGATATCAATTTTTTAATCCTGATAATGGTGAATGAGATATATTAAATGCTTAAATGCACCTTTACTAATAAGCTTTGATAGCTCTGATGTGTGTTTTTGAGCTTTAATTGATTTGTTTTTAAGTAAAATATCCATATTAAAAGTATGAGATCTCGCCTTGCCAGACATGCGTTATCAATTTCTGCATAAATTATTCTAACGTTCATTTATTTTTTCTCCGTAAGTAGTAGGATTTGATTCTGGCAGAATCGTGGTGACTGTCGCTGGTTGGGATCTGCCTGTTGGTATTGTTAATTCTCAGTTTTAATCCTGGCATTAATCATGTTGGTTGAGCCAGAAACAAGGTTTAAATCTCTTGAGAAAGACGTTTCGGCGTTTTTTGGCACTTTTTTGTTTGGTTTTCTTGCGGTTGCTGATTATATTTCTTGTGTGGACAAATAATTTATAAAGTAATTAATTTATTGTTTTCCTTAGATTAGATGCTGGATCTGCCATAGTTAGAATTAATTTATGAGAATGTTCTGAAGGTGGGTATGTTGATATGGTAAAAAAAGCGATAAAGCCGCTGTGTATTTCGGTTATTTGCAGTACATTAATGGTAGCTGGCTATGCTTTAGCCAATCAGCAGAGTAGGCTGATGGAAAGTGATATGCAGACTGAAAAGGTATCTGAGACAGCAATACCTAAACAAGTACAGATTCAAACTTATGCGGTTGCACAAGAAGAGAATCGCAGAGTGCTTCAAAGCTGGTTACCGAAGCAAGTTAAGCCTATTTTCTTTGACCGATTGGTCAGTCTGTATTCATCTAATCAGATGCAACCTTTATGGCAGGACAAAACCGCTGTTCAGCGTTTTGAACAACAACTTTTAGAACTGGCATTGGCTGGATTTCAGCCGCAATTTGGTCAATGGCTGATCGAACTTAATGATCCTCAATTGAGCGATATGGGGCGTGATCTCATTTTATCTGATGCTATGCTAGGTTATTTGCAATTTGTCTCCGATGTCAGTCATCAGGGCGAAAACTGGCTCTATCGCACGACACCATATAAAGTTGTTTTACCTTCATCTGTGATCATAGACCGGTGGCAGCAAGCGATTACAGATCGCAATATGGCCGCTTATGTTGCAGCATGGGTGCCACAGCATCCTCAATATGAAAATATGCATAAGGAGATGATGAAGCTATTGGCTGATAGTCAACCGTGGCCACAGGTTTCTGACGAAAGTGCATTAAAACCGGGGCAGAGTCGCCCGGATATCACGGCCTTAAGAGAAATACTTATCCGTACCGGCATGCTGAATGATGTGACAACTAAATCGGGTAATATCTATGACTCTGAATTGGTTGCCGCGGTAAAAAATTTCCAGCAATGGCAGGGGCTGGCACCCGATGGCGTGATTGGTAAACGCACCAGAGATTGGCTGAATACGTCACCTCAAACCAGAGCTGGATTAATGGCGCTTAATATTCAGCGTTTGCGGATTGTCCCAGGGCATGTTTCTACCGGCATTATGGTCAATATTCCTGATTATTCGTTGCATTATTATCTTAATGATCAGGAAGTGCTGAACTCGAAGGTGATCGTTGGTCGTCCGAGCCGTAAAACGCCAATGATGAGTAATGTGCTGAATAATGTCGTGATTAATCCCCCCTGGAGTGTGCCAACTAGTCTGGCGAGAAAAGATATTGCGCCGCGGGCGGTTAATGATCCCGGATATTTCCAGCGTCGGGGGTATGTTATTTTTTCAAACTGGCGTGCTGATGCCAGTGTGATTGATCCTTACACTATTGATTGGAATGTGATTACGCCGGCTAATTTTCCTTATCGGGTATGGCAGGCTCCGGGGCCGGCTAACTCATTAGGCCACTATAAATTCAATATGCCAAATTCTGATGCCATCTATTTGCACGATACGCCGAACCATAGTCTGTTTAACAAAGATATCAGGGCGATCAGTTCTGGTTGTGTCAGGGTTAACAAAGCGTCAGAATTGGCAAGTATGTTATTGGGAGATGCTGGTTGGTCACAAAGCAAGGTGGATAATACGCTGAAACAGGGCAATACGGTTTATGTTAATATCCCACAGCGTGTTCCTGTTTATTTGTATTATTTGACTGCTTGGGTAGATGAGCAGGGTGTACCTCAGTATCGCACTGATATTTATGACTATGATAATAGTGCGAGACAAGGTTCCCAGTTTTTGTCAAAGTTGTTGTCTTTACAAAGCTAGATGCAACTAATTTTCATTATTAGCTGTCATAGTGACCAGCGACTTATTTTTTCATAATCTGGGTAGATGTTTCTTCATGGATATAATCGATCATAATCGCCGCAAGTGGCTTGGTGTGGGGGCTGCCGCTTTGGGTTTGAGTTTATTGCCGGGGCACGTTTTTGCGACTCTGGCCACTCCCCGCCCACGAATTTTACGTTTTGACAACTTACATACGGGCGAAACTATCAAAGCCGAATTCTTCGATGGTCATCGTTATAACAAAGATGAACTGGCTCGTCTGAATCATCTGTTTCGGGATTATCGTCAAAATAAAGTTAAAACGATCGATCCTCAATTATTTGATCAGATCTATTTGCTGCAAATGATGATGAGCATTAATAAGCCTGTACAACTCATTTCTGGTTACCGCTCACTGGTGACCAACAATCAGTTGCGCAAGAAAAGTAAAGGCGTGGCTAAACAGAGTTACCATATTCGCGGGCGAGCGATGGATTTCCATATTGAAGGTATTGATCTTAGATATATCTGTAAAGCCGCTCTGAAAATGAAAGCGGGCGGTGTGGGGTACTATCCACACAGTAATTTCGTTCATATTGATACAGGTCCCGTCAGGACGTGGTAATCTGGTGAGTAACTATTTTGTTTTGACTATGGAGTAAATGAAATAATGAAA
The DNA here is from genome assembly GCF_042879395.1 of Photorhabdus sp. RM322S. NCBI lineage: Bacteria > Pseudomonadati > Pseudomonadota > Gammaproteobacteria > Enterobacterales > Morganellaceae > Photorhabdus > Photorhabdus sp. RM322S. The sequence goes on along the minus strand of NZ_JBHFKW010000001.1, from coordinate 276,362 downwards.
TACCAAATTATTCCTGTGACTGCTTTTATGCAAAATTGTACCCTTATTTGGAATGAAGAGAGTAAGGAAGCGGCAATTGTTGATCCAGGTGGTGAAGCGGCAAGGCTGATCGCTGAGATTGAAGGCCGTGGCCTGAAATTGACCCAGATTTTATTGACTCATGGTCATTTTGACCATGTTGGTGCAACGGCAGAAGTCGCTGAACATTTTAATGTGCCGGTTTACGGACCACAGCAGGAAGATGCTTTTTGGATCGAAGGCTTGCAGGCTCAGAGCCGGATGTTTGGCATTGAGGAATGTGCATCATTTGAACCTGACCGCTGGCTGAATGAAGGTGATGAGTTACATGTTGGCGGGGTCGATTTGTCTGTATTGCACTGTCCGGGTCATACACCAGGGCATGTTGTATTTGTTAATCATACAGATAAACTGATCTATATGGGGGACGTACTGTTTAAAGGGGGGGTTGGGCGCAGTGACTTTCCTCGTGGTAATCACCAGCAGTTAATTAATTCAATTAAAGATAAACTTCTGCCACTTGGTGATGATTATACATTTATTCCAGGGCACGGGCCAATGTCTACACTGGGTTATGAACGGCAGACTAATCCATTTTTACAGGATGAAGTTCCAAGTTGGTGATGTGGAATTGAATAAAAGCCGCTGAGATTGAGCGGCTTTTCATAGTAAGGTGAATGTTGATTCAGAGTACCGCAACAATGGCTTCACACAGTGGGGCCATATTTTCCAGCGTCAAGCCAGCGACGTTAATACGACCGGAACTGACAGCGTATATACCAAATTCTGTACGCAGGCGCTCAACTTGTTCTTTTGTCAGGCCACTGAATGAAAACATACCATTTTGGTTGATAATGAAGCTGAAATCTTGTTTTGCCCCTTTTTCTTGTAAGGTGTTCACAAGCAGTTGACGCATACGCTGAATACGTTCGCGCATGGTGGTCAGCTCTTGTTCCCAGGCGGCTTTTAGTTCTTCATTTGACAAAATAGTGGCGACAACAGATGCACCATGAGACGGTGGGTTGGAATAGTTAGCACGGATAATGGCTTTAGCCTGGCTGAACGCTTTTTCTGCTGTATCGCTGTCACCCGCAACGATAGTACAGGCGCCCACACGTTCATTGTACAAGCCAAAGTTTTTGGAATAAGAGCTGGCGACAATCAGTTCATTATGATTTTTCGCAAAAATGCGCAGGCCTTCCGCGTCTTCGTTCAGACCTTTGGCAAATCCTTGGTAAGCGAAATCAAAAATGGGCAGCCAGCCTTTTTCCGCAGACATTTCGGCCAGTTTGGCCCACTGGGCTGGGGTGGGATCGATACCCGTCGGGTTGTGGCAGCAGCCGTGGAACAGAACAACATCACCCGCCTGAGCGTCAGACAGGCTTGCCAGCATGTCTTCGAAATTCAGGGCGTGTTTTTCAGCGTCATAGTATTTATATTCACGAACTTCCAGGCCAGCGGCAGAAAAAACGTTTTTATGATTTGGCCAGGTTGGATTGCTAATCCAGACTTGTTTCGCGTTAGTCTGTTTGGCAATAAAATCCGCAGCAATACGTAAAGCACCTGTACCACCTGGGCTTTGCGCTGTACGGGCGCGTTTGTCTGTTACCACTGGGTGATCTTTACCAAACAGCAATTCTTGCGTCACAATGCCAAATTCAGCGAGGCCGCTAATCGGCAGGTAATTCTTTGTTGCTTCGTTTTCCAGCAGATATTGTTCCGCTTTCTTGACACTGGTGAGGACAGGGGTTTTTCCTGTTTCATCTTTATAGACACCGATGCCAAGGTTGATTTTATTTGTACGAGGATCAGAACGGAAAGTATCGGCTAAGCCAAGAATAGGGTCGGCAGGCGCTGCTGTGATTTTCTCAAACATGTTTGTGATTCCAAAGCTCAGGGTTAAGCCTAAAAAGGTAGTCAGGTTAACGCCGCAGAAACAGTTTGCCAACTATTTGTAGCAAAAAGAATATAATCTTGTGAAGCAGTTTGCGGAGTGAGAAAAAGTTTAGCTAATAGTGAGAAAAGAGAGAATAAAAAAGCAGCGCCGGAGCGCTGCTTTCGTTTAAAGATGATTAACTTATTCAGCTAAACATAGTTATCAATGGTAATTAGAACTGGTAAACCATACCTACGCCAACAACGTTGTCAGTGCTGATACCTGCTGCTTTGGTGAATTCATTGTCATCCAGCAGGTTGATTTTGTAATCAATATAGGTAGTCATGTTTTTGTTGAAGCTGTAGAAAGTACCAACAGAGATATATTTAACTAGATCGTGGCTGCCAGATTCTTTCTCTTCCCCTTTAATGTTACTGAGCAGGCTTTTACCTTTAGACTGTACGTATGCCAGAGATGGACGCAGGCCGAACTCGAACTGGTACTGAGCCGTTAATTCGATGTTTTGGGTTTTGTTGGCGATATTTTCCCAGTTTACACCATCAACTTTTCCACCGAAGCGAGTCATATTACGGGTTTCACCGTACATTGCTGCCAGGTAGATGTTGTTGGCATCGTATTTAGCACCGATGTTCCAAGCTTCAGCACGGTCGCCTAGAGCAGTAGAACCAACAGGTTTGTCTTTTTCACCGTCTTTTTCAACAACGCTGAAAGTCGTTTTTTGTGCAGAAGTACGGGCAGAGTTAGAGTATGCACCACCGACGCTGATACCGTAACCTACGTCATAAGTTGTAGCGAAGCCATAACCATCACCGTTGTCTTTACGTTTGTCACGGCTATTAGCGGTATTGTTGCTGTTCTCACCCTGATATTGCAGGGCAAAGCTCAGACCATCAACCAGACCGAAGAAATCGTTATTACGGTAAGTTAACAGACCAGTAGAACGGCCAGTCATGAAGTTGTCAGTCTGAGCCATGGAGTCACCACCGAATACTGGCAACACGTCGGTCCAGGAGTTGACGTCATAAACAACACCGTAGTTACGGCCGTAGTTCAGTGAACCGTAGTCGGAAAGTTTCAGGCCAGCGAAAGCCAGACGAGTTTTGGTTTCTTCGTCAACAGCTTCTGCACGGTTACCTTTGATGTTGTATTCCCAACGACCAAAACCGGTCAGTTGGTCATTGACTTGAGTTTCACCTTTGAAACCCAGACGGGCGAAAGTGTTATCACCATCTTCGCCGCTTTCGTTGTTAGCGAAGTGGTGACGCGCTTCAACTTTACCATACAGGTCCAGTTTGCTACCGTCTTTGTTATAAACTTCAGCTGCATTTGCTGCGCCAGCAGCCAACAGAGCTGGGATTACCACTGCAAGAACATTGTACTTCATCATTATTATTACCCTCATTGGTGTTATATCGGACACCTGCCACTGCCAAAAATAATTCTTTAAAAATCTACGGAACTATTTGTGAGAGTTTAGTGTCGTCTGTTTCTCTGTCAAGTGTTTCATTGGTTGTTATTTTTATCCACTCACAAAGTGCTATAAAAAAGAAAATTTAGTAAGAATTTGCAACAAAGTGTTTCAAAATGTAAATGAGAGATTGTTTTTTGAACTCTGGTCTGTCCAGTTGGTCAAAAAAGTGGAAATGAATCGCTGTCAGTGAAGAGGATAAATTATCTGTTGAGCTTAGTAAAAATAGTAAAATACAGTGTTCGTTTTATCATCAGATTTTTTATAGGTAACTTGTTGATGTTATTGTCTGTATGCCATGTACTATTTTTCAACAGATGACTGATGATTATTCTTCTTGAAAAAAAGAATAGCGCTCATTTAAGTGAGCGCTATCACATATTGATTGGATTCTTTGTATTTATTTCAGCTGAATTTAGAACTGATATACCAGACCTACACCAACCGCGTTATTGGTGTTAACGTCGAAATATCGGGTAAATATGTTGTCCTTTACCAAATTGATTTTGTAATCAACATAGGCAGACAAATTTTTGTTGAAGTTATAATAAGAACCAATGGAGATATATTTTACCCAGTCCTGTTTGGTGAAAAAGGTTGTCCCTTTGGATTGAACATATGCCAGAGATGGGCGCAGGCCAGAATCGAACTGATATTGAGCAGTTAATTCGAGATTTCGGGTTTTTGCCGAGACAACATCCTGGTAACCGAAGGACGTCATATTGTGGGTTTCACCGTACATCGCTGCCAGATATACGTTGTTTGCATCGTATTTAGCACCAATATTCCATGCTTCAGCTCTTTCACCGCGAGCGACAGAGGTAACGAGTCTTTCATGAATAATAGGACGGTCAGCGTTGGAGTAGGCACCCCCCACGCTGATACCGTACCCAATATCATAAGTAGCAGAGATGCCGAAACCATCACCATTACTGCCACCATTAGGTTTAATGATGTCGCCTCGCTGACGAAGTGAATTACGACCATTTTTGTTGTCGTCGTCGTTCTTACCTTGGTATTGCAGGGCAAAGTTCAGGCCATCAACCAGGCCGAAGAAATCAGTGTTACGGTAAGTCAGGACTCCCGTGGCACGACCTGTCATGTAGGTGTCAGCCTGAGACATGGAATCAGCACCGAATACTGGTAATACGTCGGTCCAGGCGTTAATGTCATAGAGAACACCGTAGTTACGGCCGTAGTCCAAAGAACCGTACTGAGAAAATTTCAGGCCAGCGAAACCCAGGCGGGTTTTATTGCCTTTAGCGCCGTCTGATTCAGCGTTGTTAGCCTGAATATCGTACTCCCAGCGCCCATAACCCGTCAGTTGGCTATTGATTTGGGTTTCACCTCTGAAACCCAGACGAACGTAGCTTGCATCACCATCTTCACTATAGATAGGATCTGTATCTGATTGTTGGGTAATCTTTGCGAATTGATGACGTGCATCAACCTTGCCATACAGATCGAGTTTGTTACCGTCTTTGTTATAAATCTCAGCGGCGTTTGCTGCCCCAGCGGCTAATAATGCTGGGATAACCACTGCAAAAATACTACCTTTCATTAATTGTTACCTTACATTGCTTCATTAATTACCATCATTGGTGTTATCCGGACTTTTGTTACTTACAGAAATAATTCCTTTAAGAAAATCTTTGAAACTATTTATGAGAGCACCGTATTGTCCGTGTCGGCGCACAGTCTTTCATTAGGTAGTGAGCTTGATCCACCATTAAATTGATACAAAGTGACGTTTTTTGTAACAAAGTTGAAGTAATGTGTGTGAAAATGTAAATACAAGAATATTTTTGATCGAAAATTGGATTAAAGAAATAAAAAAGCCAGCTTTCGCTGGCTTTATATACATAATGATTTTTTAATATTTACTTTATGGAATTATCAGAAATTGGCGCTTCTTGGAGTGCGAGGGAATGGGATAACATCACGCACATTTGTGACACCGGTCACATAAGCGACCAAACGCTCAAAGCCTAATCCGAACCCAGAGTGAGGAACAGTGCCATAGCGACGCAGATCACGGTACCACCAGTAATCTTCTTTATTAAGCCCCATCTCTTCCATACGCTTATCCAGCCTATCCAGACGCTCTTCACGTTGTGATCCGCCGATAATCTCACCGATGCCCGGCGCGAGAACATCCATTGCCGCAACGGTTTTACCGTCGTCGTTCATGCGCATATAGAAGGCTTTAATATCTTTTGGATAGTTTTTCACTACCACTGGCGCTTGAAAGTGTTTTTCTGCCAGATAACGCTCATGTTCTGATGAGAGATCAACACCCCAGAATACCGGGTTTTCAAATTCCTGGCCGCAATTTTGCAGAATTTCAACGGCATTGGTGTAATCAATTTGAGCAAAGTCAGAATGGATAAATTTCTCCAGACGGATGATAACGTCTTTATCTACACGTTCAGCAAAGAATTGCAGATCATCAGCGCGTTCTTCCAATGCGGCTTTGAAAACATATTTCAGCATATTTTCAGCCAGTGAGGCGGCATCGTCGAGATTAGCGAAGGCAATTTCCGGCTCAAGCATCCAGAATTCTGCCAGATGGCGGCTGGTGTTAGAGTTTTCAGCACGGAAAGTTGGGCCGAATGTGTAAACTTTGCTTAATGCACAGGCATAGGCTTCGCCGTTCAACTGGCCGGATACGGTCAGGAAAGCTTCACGGCCAAAGAAATCCTGGTTGAAATCCACTTCACCTTTATCAGTTAAAGGCAGATTTTGCAGATCCAGTGTGGAGACACGGAACATTTCACCGGCACCTTCTGTATCAGCCGCAGTGATAAGCGGGGTTGAAACCCAGAAGTAGCCGTTTTCATGGAAGAAACGGTGCAGCGCTTGCGCAAGGGTATGACGCATACGGGCAACCGCGCCAATCAGGTTGGTGCGTGGCCGCAGATGAGCCACTTCGCGCAGGTATTCAATGCTGTGGCGTTTGGCGGCCATCGGATAGGTGTCAGGATCTTCAACCAGACCGATCACCACCACTTTCGTCGCTTGCAGTTCAAAACTCTGTCCCTGGCCTGGTGAAGCAACAACTGTCCCTGTGACTTCGACAGAACAGCCGGTGGTTAAAGACAGAATTTCATTCTGATAATTGGGCAAATTATTATTAACGACGGCCTGTAATGGATTAAAGCAGGAACCGTCATAGACGGCGAGGAAAGAGATACCAGCTTTAGAATCTCTCCTTGTACGGATCCAGCCGCGAACGGTGATTTCACTATCAACCGCAACCCGGCCTTGCAGTACGTCGACTACAGGCGCTACGCTCATAAATTTCTCTCTTTTGTTATCAATTTAAGTTAGTGAAAATGAATACCCCTATGCAAGGGGCTGCTTGTTCTATGTTACTTGCCATATTCCAGGAAACAAGAGGAAATCACTAATTTGAATGGTGAATAAGAGGGAAACCGGTTTTTTCAGATATGCCACTGCTTTATTTACCAGCGGCACAGTTGTGTTTTATAAAAATGGTGTCAACAAGCTTGCTTGACGGATATATCAAAAGCGGCGCGTAGCTTGTTAACAAACTCATTATCTTCACAAATGGTTTTGCCGGGGCTGTCTGACAGTTTTGCTACCGGTTTGCCATTACATTCGACAAGTTTGATAACGATGTTCAGTGGCTTAACGCCTGGAATGTTGCAGGTCAGCCGTGTGCCGATGCCGAAAATCAGGTTTATTCTGTTGTGGAAATGGCGATAAAGCGCTAACGCTTTCTGGAAATCCAGGCTGTCAGAAAACACCAAAGTTTTCGTCATGGGATCGATGCCCAGTTTTTGATAATGGGCGATCGCTTTTTCACCCCATTCAACTGGATCGCCAGAATCATGGCGTAAACCTTGGTATCTGTTGGCAAACTGGGCATCAAAGTCCCGCAGAAAAGCATCCATTGTGATGCAGTCAGTCAGAGCGATACCTAATTGGTTGGGATATTCATTTAACCAACTTTGTAATGCTTCCCGCTGACTGCTTGCCAGTTCCGGGCTGATTTGCTGGTGAGCCTGAAACCACTCATGCGCCTGTGTACCAACAGGGGAGATCCCAAGCTGTTGTGCAAGTTGATAGTTGCTGGTGCCAATCAGGTAAGGAAAATTCTGTTGCAGTTCGCTGACAATGGCATGTTGAACACCGTGTGAGAAACGGCGGCGTGTGCCGAAATCCATCAGTTTGAAACCGGAGAGATCAATTCCTTCATCTTCTGCATCTTGATAGAACAGTTTAATTAATTTGCGAAGCTGCTTGACGGCATTTTCAGCTGCGTTATCCGGCGAGTGGTGATGGTGAACCAACTCACTGAGCAGCGCCAATAATGGCACTTCCCACATAATCACTTCATGCCATAATCCTGAAATACGGATAGCTAACTGACCACTACCGGTTACAGAAATATTGACTTGCTGTGGATTAAAACGAAAGGTTTTGAACCAATCCAGATAATCAGCCTTGAAAAAAGGCAGGCTGGAAAGATAATTAAACTCAGCATCAGTTAATGCCAGATCAGCCATCATATTAACCTGATGGCGTAATTTTTTGGCATATTCACCCAGCAGTTCATCACCGCGGCAGCGAAACTCTGCAACGACAGGCATGTGGCTGTAGTGGTGGTACACTGCTTGTTGCATATGAAGTTTATAAGCGTCAGTATCAAGCAGTGATTTAATAATCGGGGTAGCGTCTAGGGTCATAGCGCGTTATGCATCCTCACGGAGCCTATTCGTGTCAGCTAAATCGATAAAGTTGGAAGAGTATACCGGGATTATTTTGTTATTGAAGTCACATAACATCATATCGTTCACCAGATGATCGAAACTAAAAAGGTCTTTGGTTGAATGTTATCATGTTATTTGATCATTAAGTGATAACAAGCACCAAAGAGCAAACATATTCTTTACATAACATCATACTCGTTCTTAATGCATGTTTAATGCCAGAAGGTGCGTTATTTCACTCTTGAACTTTAACCTCTTTCTGTGGCAGCGTAAGATTTGGTATTGAATTAATTCCATAAGTATGAAACGACAAAAAGGTTTCTTATGACACAACAGCGACAAGCTAAATACCGCCGGGATTATCGCGCTCCGGGCTATACGATTTCTGATATTGAACTTGATTTTAATCTTGATGCTGATAGCACAGAAGTCACCGCAATTAGCCAGATAAAACGTCTGAGTCATGAAATAACGCCATTGGTGCTGAATGGTGAAGACTTGACGCTGAAAAGCCTTCATGTAGATGGTCAACCGTGGGAGCATTACCGTGAACAGGGTGATACTCTGGTCATTGAGCAGTTGCCGGCTCAGTTCACTTTGAAAATTGTTAATGATATCCACCCAGCGAAAAATACCGCTCTTGAAGGCTTGTATGTTTCTGGCGATGCACTTTGTACCCAGTGTGAAGCAGAAGGTTTCCGCCACATTACCTACTATCTTGATCGTCCTGATGTACTGGCTCGTTTTACCACCCGCATGACAGCCGATAAAGCCAAATATCCGTATCTGCTGTCAAATGGTAACCGGGTTGAACAAGGTGAAACCGATGATGGGCGTCATTGGGTGAAATGGCAGGATCCATTCCCAAAACCAAGTTATTTGTTCGCTCTGGTTGCGGGTGATTTTGATGTTTTGCGCGACTCTTTTACCACCCGTAGTGGCCGTAAAGTTGCACTGGAGCTGTTTGTCGACCGTGGCAATCTCGACCGGGCTGATTGGGCAATGGCTTCCCTGAAAAATGCGATGAAGTGGGATGAAACCCGTTTTGGCCTTGAGTATGACCTTGATATCTATATGATTGTCGCGGTGGATTTCTTCAATATGGGCGCAATGGAGAATAAAGGTCTGAACGTCTTTAACTCCAAATATGTGCTGGCAAAATCTGAAACGGCGACGGATAAAGATTACCTTGGTATAGAAGCCGTGATCGGCCATGAATATTTCCATAATTGGACCGGTAACCGTATCACTTGCCGCGATTGGTTTCAGCTTAGTCTGAAAGAGGGATTGACGGTATTCCGCGATCAGGAGTTTAGCTCTGATCTTGGTTCTCGTTCTGTTAATCGTATCAATAACGTGCGTGTTATGCGTGCGGCACAGTTTGCTGAAGATGCCAGCCCAATGGCGCATTCAATTCGTCCTGATAAAGTGATTGAGATGAATAACTTCTATACAGTAACTGTGTATGAGAAGGGCGCGGAAGTTATCCGCATGATTCACACCCTGCTGGGCGAAGAGCAATTCCAGGCAGGGATGCAGCTTTATGTTCATCGTCATGATGGCAGTGCTGCAACATGTGATGATTTTGTTCAGGCAATGGAAGATGCATCAAATGTCGATCTGTCTCTTTTCCGTCGTTGGTATAGCCAGTCTGGTACACCGGTGCTGGCCGTTCGTGATGAATATAATGCGGAAAAGCGGCAGTATAAGTTGCATGTCAGCCAGATGACACCTTCTACCGCCGATCAAAAAGAGAAACAACCTCTGCATATTCCACTGGATATTGAGCTCTATGACAGCAAAGGCCATGTGATCCCATTGCGTTATGATGGTCAGCCGGTTCACCATGTGCTGAATGTAACCAATGCAGAGCAGACGTTTATATTTGATGATGTGCCGTCATTGCCGGTTCCTTCTTTACTACGGGAATTCTCGGCGCCTGTGAAACTGGATTACCCATTCAGCGATCAGCAATTGGCATTTTTGATCAAGCATGCCCGTAATGCGTTTTCCCGCTGGGATGCGGCTCAGTCGCTGATGGCAAACCATATCAAACTGAATGTTATCCGTTACCAGCAGAAGCAGCCAATCGAACTGCCAATGCATGTGGTCGATGCTTTCCGTGCGGTGTTGTTGGATAGTGACATTGATCCGGCTCTGGCTGCTCATATTCTGGCTTTGCCGTCAGAAGGTGAGATGGCGGAATTATTTACGATTATCGATCCAAAGGCGATTCATGAAGTTCTGAATGCAAGCACCCGTACTTTGGCGCAGGAAATGGCGGATGAGTTTGCTGTGGTTTATCACTCTATCGATATAGGTGCATACCGCGTCGATCATCAGGATATTGCCAAACGTTCTCTGCGTAATATTTGTTTATATTATCTGGCCTTTGGCTCTCAAGAGCAGGCCGATAAGCTGTTATCAAATCAATATCATCAGTCTGACAATATGACGGATGCATTGGCGGCGTTATCTGGAGCGGTAATAGCGGAATTGCCTTGCTGTGATCAACTGATGGCGGAATTTGATGAACGGTGGCATCAGGATGGCTTGGTTATGGATAAATGGTTTAGCTTACAGGCAAGTAGTCCGGCGGCAGATGTTCTCGCTAATGTACGTAATCTTTTGAATCATCGTTCATTTAGCATAAGTAATCCCAATCGGGTGCGTGCTTTGGTTGGCGCATTTGTTAACAACCCGATGGCATTCCATGCTGAAGATGGCAGTGGTTATCAGTTCCTGTTGGAAATTTTGACTGATCTTAACAGCCGTAACCCACAGGTTGCTTCCCGTTTGATTGAACCGTTGATTCGTCTGAAACGTTATGACGAAAAACGCCAAAGCATGATGTGTAACGCGTTGGAGCAGTTGAAAGGATTGGAAAACCTGTCTGGTGATCTGTTTGAGAAAATCACTAAGGCGTTAGAAAGCTGATATACCTAATAGATTTCGAGTTGCAGCGCGGCGGCAAGTGAACGAATCCCCAGGAGCATAGATAACTATGTGACTGGGGTGAGTGAAAGCAGCCAACAAAGCAGTAACTTGAAAGATGAAGGGTATAGCCATTTATCGGGCTCATGGTTATTTAGCCCGATATTCTTTTTGTCCTATTTTCTTGGATAATAAATTTCTGCTTGCTATCCGTTTACATTCAGATCAAATCTTATTAAGATGCCCGGCGCTTAATTTACGGCAGTCACTCCCTGTTATCTTGATCTCAGGAGATCGCATGTATTACTCTCTCATCAGGAAGGCGTTATTCCAGCTTGATCCGGAACGGGCGCACGAGTTAACTTTCCGCCAGCTCAAGCGTATTACCGGTAGTCCCTTCGAATTTCTTATCCATCAGTCAGTTGCTACAAAACCCGTTACTTGTATGGGGCTGTCATTTAAAAATCCTCTTGGTTTGGCCGCAGGTCTTGATAAAGATGGCGATTGTATTGATGCATTTGGTGCAATGGGATTTGGTTCTATTGAAATTGGTACTGTAACCCCACGAGCTCAGGCAGGAAACGATAAACCCAGATTATTCCGTATTGTTGAAGCTGAAGGGCTAATTAACCGCATGGGTTTCAATAATCTTGGTGTTGATAACCTGGTGGAAAATGTCAAAAAGGCAAAATATGGCGGAGTTATTGGGATCAATATTGGTAAAAATAAAGATACGCCTGTAGAGCATGGAAAAGATGATTATTTAATCTGTATGGATAAAATTTATCCTCACGCCGGCTATATTGCGATTAATATTTCTTCACCAAACACGCCAGGCTTAAGAACACTGCAATATGGCGAAGCGCTGGATGATTTATTATCTGCGATTAAAGATAAGCAGGGTGAACTCCAGCAAAAATATCAAAAATATGTTCCTGTTGCGGTAAAAATCGCACCAGATCTTTCTGAAGAAGAGTTGATACAAATTGCAGATAGTTTAATTCGTCATAATATCGATGGTGCTATTGCGACGAATACAACATTAGACAGGAAATTAGTTGAGGGGCTTAATTATTGCCAACAAGCGGGTGGGTTAAGTGGTCGGCCGGTTCAGTTACGCAGTACAGACGTTATTCGCCGGCTCTCTCAAGAATTAAGCGGTGAAATTCCTATTATCGGTGTTGGGGGAATAGATTCACTGACCGCGGCCAGAGAAAAAATAGCCGCAGGGGCTTCTTTAATACAGATTTTCTCCGGATTTATCTATCATGGTCCAAAATTAGTCAAAGATATCGTCAATCACATCTAAATTTTCCTGTTAATTTATCATTGGGGGTTTATTTTTGCCCCCAACTCGTCTATATTCGCTCTGATCATCTAAATTTTTATCAGTCCTTCATATATCTAACTATATGGCAAGGCTTATTTCACTGAATAGCGGACAAGTTATTTACAATCTGTTTAGTGCATCTATTTAGCGATGTCAGTTTTTTTGCATAATAAGGATAACCCATGAAACTTAAACCTGATGACCAATGGCGCTGGTATTTTGATACTGACCATGACCGTGTAATGCTCGATCTGTCTAAGGGTATGGTTTTTCGTTCCTGTTTTCCTGCAAAGATGCTGACGCCTTATGCAATGGGAGAGACTTCATTTTCTGTAGAAGATGCGGCGCTTTATTATTGTTTTGAAGAACAGACACGTCGGATTAATATTTCAGATGAATTCAGGGCTGAATTAATTCTTAATGCGTTAGTTGCTTTTCGCTTTATAAAGCCGCAAATGCCAAGAAGCTGGTATTTTTCCCGGTTTGCCATGATAGAAAAACCTGTGCAAGGAGAATTAATTCAGGTACAGCTTCAGGATTGCGGAACAGAGGCTATATTTCTGGTGGCGGAAGCTGGAGATAGTGCGAGTCTTTGTTTGCTGGTTCAACCGAAATTAACGTTATCTGATCGCGTAATGAGCTTTTGCGATCCAATCAAAATTATGAATGATCGATTGATGCCATTTGTGGAACCTGTTCGTATGCCAATTTATGGTACTGCGGTTTGATTTGAGTTTAAGATCTATTTGCTCTGTGATTCCCGGAAGTAAAACCACTTTTTGTAATTCAACTACAAACCAGAATATATTACCGTAGAAACCTACCCATGATATGTAATAGTTACAGATCGCCCATTTCAATATTTTCCCTTGTTTCAGTACAATGATAATAGAGTGGAATAGAGGATATGGCCGGCTTGGGAAATAATGAGCGGATATCACGTTGTTCCGCTGTTTCCGGCAGATCAGATTCCATCAACTCCAGTTTGATAAAAAAGTAAACACGCCTGCCGGAGTGGTCGGCGTGTGATGTAGTGAGTTGGAAAGAGAGGCAAAGCATGAATGGCTTTACTGCTCAAGAATTAATTGTTCTACGTGCTTAGAAATCTCTGCCAGTGCATCGTGGCTTGCGTAATCTTCTTGGACGATTTGTGCACGTTGTTTAAATAAGTTTGTACTAAGAATGTTTTCCACTGTTTGTTTAAGCTGAGATTCAGTCGGTTGTGCTGTATCCAGATTAATACCACATCCAGCCCATACGACGCGAAACGCTGTTTCCTGCTTGCCTTCTCCTGTATCGGCAATGAGCACCGGTGTACCGTGGTTGAGGGCGTAATTAATGGTTCCGTAACCCCCGTTGGATATTAGCAATGAGGCTTTTGCTAGCCAGTGTTCAAATGAGATAAATTCTTCGATACGTGCGTTGTCAGGTATGTTCTCTTGCCGTATTTCTACCGATCTGCCACCGGTGGTTGCCAATACACGTACTGGTAATGTAGCCAGTGCACGCAATGTGGGGAAAATTAACTGGTTTAGATCGGTATTAGACATGGTACCTTGAGTGACGATAACCAATGGTCGTTGATCATCTTCTTCCCATAATTGAGGTGGTGGTGTTGTCGGTGCGGGGTTGGGGAGTGGGCCAATAAAATGGACTGTATCAGGCAATTCTCCTCGTGGGTATTCAAATGCCAGGGTTGAAAGTTGCAAAAAGCGATCAGAGCTCAAAATGACTTCATCGTTGAAAAATCGGGTTAACGTAGTACATCCTGACTGAGCTAATGCGTCATTGAAGCTATCTTGCACTTCGGTTATTAGTTGTCGGGTTTCCTCATCTACGAGTTGTTCATGTGTCAATTCTGATGGTAATAATGCGGGAGGGATACGTGGCCCCCAGAAAATTGAATCTTTTGAAGAGTAAGCCAGAGGTGTTATGCCAATTATGATCACTGGAAGGCGATGAGCTTTTTCTTTTTGCAGCAGGGGCAATATGCCGTAAAAGCAGTTCTCGGCTATAAGTAATTCTACTTGCTGTTCATGGATGATTTGTTGTAGTTGACGGTCGAGGAATGGGATTGGACTACAGAAGAAATCTTTAAACGCGAGTGCCATTTGCAGATTTCCTGGAGGAAGGTGTGCTCGGTCAGGAAAACGTTGCTTTAAGTGGCGGTAATCAAAGTCTATATGATCATCAAAAGGGATAAATTTTGCGTTTAAATCTTCTACCTGTTGGCGAAATAACGCGCCAGTGAATACAGTTACCTGATGTCCTTGTGTTATCAGTGATTGAGCTACCTTTAACATCGGATAGACATGCCCGGGTGTTGCAACCGCTGCAATGACAATACGTGCCATAACTTGCTCCTTCATACTGTTTTGATTTAATTACGCTAACTCCTGACTAAAGGGGGATCATTTCATGACTACTGTCATAAATTCATTGTAGTAATAATAATCCATTATAACAATAATCACATTGATTTATTTTTTCATGAAGTTATGAAATATGCCGATTCCCTCCCCCCTTTTAGTCTGTGTTAGCACCAAAATGGAGAGGAAAGATAAAGGTATCTAGGGCTTAGTTAGTGCGGGCTTTGTTCAAGAATTAATTGTTCTACATGACGGGAGATTGTTGCTAATGCATCATGGCTTGCGTAATCTTTTTGGACAATTTGCGCACGCTGTTTAAACAAGTCTGTACTCAGCATATTCTCCACTGTTTGTTTAAGTTGAGATTCAGTGGGGTGCGCTGTATCCAGATTAGTACCGCATCCAGCCCATACAACACGAAAAGCAGCTTCTTGCTTGCCTTCTCCTGCGTCGGCAATGAGCAACGGCGTACCGTGGCTGAGGGCGTAGTTAATTGTTCCGTAACCCCCGTTGGATATTAGCAGTGAGGCTTTCGGCAGCCAGTGCTCAAATGAGATAAACTCTTCGATGCGGGCGTTTTCAGGTATGTTCTCACGCAGTGTTTCTACCGATCTGCCACCGGTGGTTGCCAATACACGTACAGGTAATTTAGCCAGTGCATGCAATGTGGGGAAAATCAACTGATTTAGATCTGTATTGGAAATGGTGCCCTGAGTGACTATAACCAATGGACGTGGATCATCTTCTTCCCATAATTGAGGTGATTCTGTTGTCTGTGCAGGGTTGGGAAGCGGGCCAATAAAATGGACTGTGTCAGGCAATCCTTCGCGCGCGTATTCAAAAGCCGGGGTTGAAAGTTGCAAGAAGCGATCAGAGCCAAAAATGATTTCATCGTTGAAAGATCGGGTTAACGCAGGGCAGCCGGACTGAACTAATGCGGCATTGAAGCTATCCTGCACTTCGGTTATCAGTTGTCGGTTTTCTTCATCCACTAATTGTTCATGTGTCAATTCTGGTGGTAATACTGCGGGTGGGATACGTGGCCCCCAGAAAATTGAATCTTTCGAAGAGTAAGCCAAAGGCGTTATGCCAATTGTGATCACTGGAATACGATGGGCTTTTTCTTCTTGCAGCAGTGGCAATATGCCATAAAAGCAGTTCTCGGCTATAAGCAGATCCGCCTGTTGTTCACGGATAATCTGGCGTAATTGACGGTCGAGAAGTGGGATTGGAGCGGAGAAGAAATTCTTAAATGCCAGCGCCATTTGTACATTTCCTGGCGGAAGCTGTGCACGGTCGGGGAAATGTTGTTCTAAATGACGGTAATCAAAGTCTACCTGCTCATCAAAAGGGACGAATTGTGCGCTTAAAGCTTCTGTTTGTTGGCGAAATAATGCACCGGTGAATACGGTTACTTGATGTCCTTGTGCTATCAGTGATTGAGCGACCTTTAACATCGGATAGACATGTCCGGGTGTTGCGACTGCTGCAATGACAATACGTGCCATGACTTGCTCCTTCATACTGTTTTGATTGAGTTGCGTTAGCTCCTGTTAGAGTGTAATCATTTTATGACAGTAGTTATAAATTCATTATGGTAATAATTAATTCATTAAAGTAATAATCATCATTCTCGATTTTTTCAGGGAGTTATGCATGTAGTTCAGGATGTTTTATAGAGCCAGACCGCGTGCCGGCTTATGACACGACGGTTTGATTTGGGATTAAGATCTATTTTCCGCCGCTATTTTCAAGAATGAGATCATTTTTTGGAATACAACAGCAAGCTAGGATATAGCCATCATTTTTAATTGCTGTGGCTTTTAGTGGGGAAACATCTCCCTTTACTAAAGAAATTTTACAGCATCCACATAGGCCCGCCCGACATGAATAGGGTACTCTTATTCCTTGTTGTTCCAGTTGTTCTAAAATGATTTGTTGATTGTTACCTGTAAAAGTTTGTCCGTTATATTCAATAGTGACAGATTGTTCATTTGTTTTTGGCGCATCAATGTCTTCAGCTTTTTCTCCGCTGCCATACTTACGGGGATCTTTTTTCGCTAATATTGTGACATTGTCCCCAATCCGAATAATACCGCTAGAACGGGCAATTAAATTCTGACCAAAATCGACATCACCATTTTCTGCTGTACGGAATGATTGTAATGTCGCTAATGGTTCTCCGTTTGGATTTTTAATTCCTTTGTCAATGCTGACGGTTGTCAGAATGCAACGGCTGCACGGTTTGGGTAAATCAAAGATAACATCCCCAATTTGGATTGATTGCCAACTGTCTTCGGCAAATGCTGCTGCACCTGTAATAACGATATTTGGGCGAAATTGTTCTAATCTAATACTGGCTGGGCAACGTTGTTGTAATAAATGAAATGAAGCTTCATTAATAAGTAAAAATGGATAACCATCCGCAAATGATAATGGAATGTCAGGATGTTTTTTTACCCTTCGGGTTAATTCATGGCTTAACCAACGCAATTGTACCGGAATGTCGAAAAAACCGCTTAACCACTGATTAACTGTTTCTGGCGCAATTAGAGCGGTGAAATGATTACCCCATACTTCAGTGGGTTGCTGTTCAGACAGGAAATCACTGTAAAGTACCGAGGCGTTCTCTCCGTTAGGCGCACGCAGATAAATGCCATTATTTAACATCGCGGGGGTGAACAACAGCATCTGAGGATACTTACGTGCGGTAATAAAAGTCCCGTCTGTCATGGTGATCATAAAATTGCGGTCAAATATAAGGCCGCTTTCACTGACTAATGCATGGGAGAGTTGTAAACCACGCATAGACTTTACCGGGTGAGTGTACAGGCGAGACAGAGTTATCATCCATTAATCTCCATGAAACATTTTTTACACGCGCAACTTTATGACATGTCACCCGGATTAGCTATAATGCGTAACAATTTTCTTTTTGGTGATATGCAATATGAACTCTCTGTTTGCCAGCACGGCGCGCGGATTAGAAGAACTTTTAAAGAACGAACTGGAAATGCTGGGTGCGCAATCGTGCAAAATTGTGCAGGGCGGAGTTCATTTTCAAGGTGATGACAGAGTGATGTATAAAAGTCTGATGTGGAGCAGGCTGGCGTCACGTATTTTATTACCGCTAAACGAATTTAATGTTTACAGCGACTTAGATCTTTATCTTGGGGTTCAGTCTATTGATTGGAGCCAGGTTTTCTCTGTAGACAGCACTTTCTCTGTGCATTTCAGTGGCATAAATGAAGAGATACGGAATACTCAATATGGCGCGCTCAGAGTTAAAGACGCCATTGTTGATAGCTTTATCCGTAAGCTGGATCAGCGCCCAAATGTGGCAAAGCAGCAGCCGGATATCCGTATTAATGTTTTCCTGAGTAAAGAAAAAGCCAGTGTTGCGCTAGATTTGAGTGGTGAAGGTCTGCATATCCGTGGTTACCGCGATCTTGCTGGTCAGGCCCCACTGAAAGAAAATCTGGCAGCCGCGATTATTCTGCGTTCAGGTTGGCAGGTTGATACTCCGATGGTCGATCCCATGTGTGGTTCAGGCACATTATTGATTGAAGCGGCAATGATGGCGACTGATCGGGCACCGGGGCTGCATCGTGATCATTGGGGTTTTACCGCTTGGTTGAAACATGATGAAAAAATTTGGCGTGAAGTCACTGCGGAAGCACAGATCCGTTTCCGTAAAGGTCTTCAGGAGACAAATGCCCGTTTTGTTGGTTCTGATATTGATCGTAGAGTGCTGGATATGGCGCGGTCAAATGCCCGCAGAGCAGGTGTTGCACAGTTAATAACTTTCCAGCAAGGTGATACGAGCCGCTTGGAAAACCCGTTACCGGAAGGACCAGTGGGAACAGTGTTAAGTAATCCACCCTATGGTGAGCGCCTGGAAAGTGAGCCAGCATTGGTTGCATTGCACAGTTTATTTGGCCGGGTGATGAAAAGCCGCTTTCCTGGTTGGCGCCTCTCTCTATTCAGTGCGTCGCCTGAATTGTTGAGCTGCCTGCAATTGCGGGCTGAACGTGAATTTAAAGCCAAAAATGGCCCACTGGATTGCGTACAGAAAAACTATCAGCTGTCAGATAAACCTCACTCATTAGAGATGGATATGGCGGAAGATTATGCCAACCGTCTTCGCAAAAATGAAAAGAAATTCACTAAATGGGCGAAACAGCAAGGCATTGATTGTTATCGTCTGTATGATGCCGATTTACCGGAATATAACGTTGCTGTCGACCGTTACGCGGATAAAGTGGTGATCCAGGAGTATGCTCCACCGAAAAGTGTTGATGCCAATAAAGCACGTCAGCGTTTATTCGATGTTATCAGTGCAACAATGCAGGTTCTTGGGCTTTCATCAAATCAGTTAGTGCTTAAAACCCGTCAGCGCCAGAAGGGCAAAAGCCAGTATGAGAAAATAGCAGAGAAACAAGAATTCTTTCTGGTAAATGAGTATGGCGCAAAATTTTGGGTCAACCTGGCTGATTATTTGGACACGGGCCTGTTCCTTGATCATCGTATTGCCCGGAAAATGCTGGGTGAAATGAGTGAAGGAAAAGATTTTTTGAATCTGTTCGCTTATACCGGATCAGCAACGGTGCATACTGGGCTGGGAGGCGCGCGTTCAACGACGACAGTAGATATGTCCCGTACTTATCTTGAGTGGGCTGAACGGAACTTACAGGCCAATGGGTTGACCGGACGTCAACACCGGTTAATTCAGGCTGATTGTCTCGCTTGGTTGGCACAGACCCATGAACAATTTGATTTGATTTTTATCGATCCGCCAACTTTCTCCAACTCTAAACGGATGGAAGATACGTTTGATGTACAACGCGACCATATCATGTTGATGAAACAGCTTAAGCGCCTGTTGCGTCGTGGTGGAACTCTGATGTTCTCCAACAATAAACGCGGTTTTAAAATGGATTTTTCTGAGCTGGAAAAAATTGGCCTGGTGGCAGAAGAGATCACCAGCAAAACCCAGTCGCAGGATTTTGCCCGTAACCGTCAGATTCATAACTGCTGGCTATTACGTCATGCTGGTGAGGAAAAATAATTACTATGTCATTAATCAATTTATCCGGTGCATGGTTGTCGTTCAGTGATGCGCCGTTACTTGATAATGCAGAATTGCATATAGAAGAAAATGAAAGGGTTTGTCTGGTTGGCCGTAACGGCGCCGGAAAATCGACTTTGTTGCGAGTATTAGCAAAAGAACAACCGCTGGATGACGGTCAGGTTATTTATGAACAGGATCTGATCGTTTCCCGGTTACAACAGGACCCTCCCCGTGATGTGGAAGGGACTGTTTTTGATTTTGTTGCCGAAGGTGTTCAGGAACAGGCGGAATACATTAAATCTTTCCATCAGGTTTCCCGTTTGGTGGAACATGATCCAAGTGAGAAGAACCTCAACCGTTTGGCGGAATTGCAAGAAGTGCTGGATATCCGTGGATTATGGTCACTGGATAGTCGTATTAATGACGTGTTGAAACAGCTCTCTTTACCTGCTGAAGAGAAACTCTCCGCTCTTTCTGGTGGCTGGTTGCGTAAGGCGGCATTGGGAAGGGCGCTGGTCAGTTCACCAAAAGTCTTGTTTCTTGATGAGCCAACCAACCACCTGGATATTGATACCATTGAATGGCTGGAAAATTTCCTGAAAGATTTTCAAGGCAGTATTGTTTTTATCTCCCATGACCGTTCGTTTATTCGCAATATGGCAACCCGTATTGTTGATTTGGATCGCGGTAAATTGGTTTCATGGCCGGGTAATTACGACAATTTTCTTGAAGGCAAAGAAGAAGCGTTGCGTGTGGAAGAAATGCAGAACGCCGAATTTGATCGCAGATTGGCGCAGGAAGAAGTGTGGATTCGCCAGGGGATTAAAGCGCGCCGTACCCGCAATGAAGGGCGTGTCAGGGCGTTGAAAGCATTACGTGTTGAGCGTTCCCAACGTCGTGAGGTGATGGGAACAGCTAAAGTACAGATGGAAGAAGCAAGTCGTTCCGGTAAGATTGTATTTGAACTGGAAAATGTTAATTATCAGATTGATGACAGGAAACTGGTCAGTCATTTCAGTGCTCAGATTCAGCGTGGGGATAAAATTGCACTGGTGGGGCCAAATGGCTGTGGTAAAACAACTTTACTGAAATTGATGCAGGGCGATCTGCAACCCGATAGCGGCCGCGTTCATTGTGGTACTAAGCTGGAGATTGCTTATTTTGATCAGCATCGTGCAGCGCTTGATCCTGAAAAAACGGTGATGGACAACCTGGCTGAAGGTAAGCAGGAGGTGATGGTTAACGGCCGTTCTCGTCATATTCTGGGTTATTTGCAGGATTTTCTGTTTCACCCTAAACGGGCGATGACGCCGGTTAAAGCGCTTTCCGGTGGTGAGAGGAACCGCTTGTTACTGGCGCGTCTGTTCCTGAAACCCAGTAATCTGCTGGTGCTTGATGAACCAACCAACGATTTGGATGTGGAAACACTGGAATTGCTGGAAGAGCTGGTGGATAGTTATAAAGGTACAGTATTGCTGGTCAGCCATGATCGTCAGTTTGTTGATAACTCAGTGACTGAATGCTGGATTTTTGAAGGCAATGGCGTGATTAAAAACTATGTTGGTGGTTATTACGATGCTCAGCAACAGCGTGCGCAGACTGTATCACTGCGCCAGCAGAGTGAGAAAAAACTTCAGGCTGAAGTTAAAGCAGAGAAGGTTAAAGCGTCACCAAAACGTAATGGTAACAAAATGAGTCACCATTTGTTGCGTGAATTAGAGCAATTACCGTCATTGTTGGAGAAACTGGAAGAAGAGATTGGTCAATTACAATCTCAAGTGAGTGATACTGAGTTTTTTAATCAACCTCATGCAGTGACCAAAAAAATATTGACAAAATTGTCTGAAAGAGAGCAAGCATTAGAAGCTGCTTTTGATCGCTGGCAGGAATTGGAAACATTGAAAAACGGCTAATAATCATCATACTTAGCGGAATTATTCCGTAGGATCACTCTGAGTATGATTCTGCGGATATTCCCGGCTTCCTTACAGGAGAAAGACCTTGTGTTCCAATAACCATCATCATGACATGGTATTGTGCCCTCAATGTGATTTGCTGGTGGTATTGCCAGAATGGGTTCAGGGAACGAAGGCGATTTGTCCTCGTTGTAAAATAACGTTAGTCACATGGTGGAAGGAACCTAAACATCAACCAACGGGTTATGCAATCAGTGCATTATTTATGCTGTTGATTGCTTGCTTATTTCCGTTTGTTCGCATGAATGTGGCAGGAATTGGCAGCGAAATTACCTTATCTCAAATCCCACAGGTACTGTTCAACGAAGATTACGCCAGTATAGGAACATTTTTTCTGCTCTGTGTTCAGCTGGTGCCTGCATTTTGTATGGTGGCGGTTATCCTGTTGTGCCAGGGCGTTGTTATCTCTCAGAAGATGAGAGTTTGGTTGGCCCGGGTGCTATTTCAGATGAAAAACTGGTGTATGGTTGAAATCTTTCTGGCAGGGGTATTAGTCAGCTTCGTCAAATTAATGGCTTATGGTGATATTGGGTTAGGTGTAAGTTTTCTGCCATATTGCCTGTTTTGTCTTCTCCAGGTGAGGGCATTTCAGTGCCTGGATCGCCACTGGTTATGGAACCAGATTGTGCCCGCGTCTAAAGTAGATATACCGTTACAGGCTGGGAAATCGGGTTTGGTGCAGGGCGTCCGGTTATGTCAGTGTTGTACGGCTATTTTACCGGTGGACCAGCTGGTGTGTTCACGCTGTCATACCCGGGGACATGCCCGTCGCCGTAACAGTTTGCAATGGACAATGGCGCTGCTGGTTACGGCTTTAATGCTTTATATTCCCGCTAATGTCATGCCAATGATGGTGACAGAATCGCTCGGCAATCAGAGTGATTCCACGATTATTGCTGGGGTGATATTACTGTGGAGTGTCGGTTCATATCCGGTAGCTTTAATCATTTTTATCGCCAGTATTATGGTGCCATCATTGAAAATGCTGGCGATTGGCTGGTTGTGTTGGGATGCCAAAGGCCACGGTAAACGGGATTCTGCACAGATGCATTTTATTTATGAAATTGTGGAATTTGTTGGCCGCTGGTCAATGATTGATGTATTTGTTATTGCAATATTGTCATCACTGGTGCGTATGGGGAAATTGATGAGTGTCTACCCTGCTATGGGGGCGGTTATTTTTGCTTTAGTTGTGATCTTAACTATGTTTGCGGCAATTACATTTGATCCTCGTTTAATTTGGGATAGAGCCAACGTTAAACATTCGTTATAAGGCAATAAAGGAGTGTCAAAGTGACGGATAAAGTTGAAGACCAGAGTCAGGCCAGAATCGATAAAATTAAAAGTTGGTCGCCAGTCTGGATTGTGCCGATTGTGACGGTGCTTATTGGTGCCTGGATATTATTTTACCATTTCAGCCACCAAGGGCCGGAAGTGACGTTGATTACTTCCAACGCAGAAGGAATTGAAGCAGGTAAAACTAAAATTAAGAGCCGCAGTGTGGATGTTGGCGTGGTTGAGAGGGTCATGCTGAGTGATAATCTTAGTCAGGTTATTATCAAGGCCCGGCTGCATGATGGTATGGAAACCCTATTACACAGTGATAGTGCCTTTTGGGTGGTGAAACCGCAGATTGGCCGTGATGGCATATCTGGTCTTGGTACTCTTCTGTCCGGGGCTTTTATTGAACTGCAACCGGGAGCACTGGGTGATGAAGAAGATGAATTTAATTTGTTGGATTCACCGCCATTGGCTTCACCTGACGCAAAAGGTATCCGTGTAATACTGAACAGTGATAAAGCCGGTCAGCTCAATCCGGGCGATCCAGTGCTGTTTCGGGGCTATCGGGTTGGCTCTGTTGAAATCAGCGAGTTTGAACCAAAATCCCACCTGATGCGATACCAATTGTTTATTAATGCACCTTATGATGGATTGCTGACAACTAACGTCCGTTTTTGGAAAGAAAGTGGTATCACGGTTGATCTGTCTTCCCAAGGGGTGCGTGTTGACATGGCTTCGCTATCAACTCTGTTTGGTGGTGGTGTGAGCTTTGATGTACCTAAAGGTTGGGAACTGGGGGGGCCGGTTAAAGAAAAGACCACTTACAAACTCTTCGATAATAAAAAAAGCATTCAGGATTCTTTATATACCGAACATAAAGATTATCTGTTGCTCTTCTCTGATTCCGTTCGTGGTTTACAACCGGGGGCGCCAGTGGAGTTTCGCGGGATTCGTCTGGGGACGGTGGCAAAGGTACCGTTCTATTCGGAAGGGATGATACAGCGTATGGATAACGATTTTCGTATTCCGGTACTTATCTCTATTGAACCAGGACGCTTTGAGAAAGAGTTGGGAAAAGGGTTTGATGTTGAGAAAGAGCTGAATAGCATAACTAGACGTGGCCTGCGGGCTTCTCTCAAATCAGGTAACTTGTTGACTGGCGCTCTGTTTATTGATTTGGATTTTTATCCGAATGAAAAAGGGTGGGCCGGACCGTATGAGATCGCAGGTTATCCGTTATTACCGACAATCAGTGGCGGTCTTGCTCAGATTCAGCATAAAGTCATTTCAGCGCTGGACAAAATTAATAATATGCCGGTTGAACCGATGTTTAATCAGGCTATCCGTACTCTGGAAGAGAGCCAGAAGGCGATCAGAAAAGCGCAAAAGACCCTTGATGAATTGAATAAAGTGCTGGCAAATCCTGAAACGAAAGAGCTGCCGAAAGATATACAGAAGACATTGCAGGAGTTTAACCGCAGTATGCAAGGTTTCCAGCCTGGCTCACCGGCTTATAACAAGATGCTGGATAATATGCAGAGACTGGATCAAGTATTGAGTGAGCTGCGTCCCGTGCTGAAGACACTGAATAATAAGAGTAATGCGTTAGTTTTTGAGGCTAAACCAATTGAAGATCCAGAACCGAAGAAGGCTAAAAAATGATGAGAATATCGGCGTTAATCTTAGTGATTCTTATTTCTGCTTGTAGTAGTCAGCCGGAAAAAACGTATTACCAATTGCCGGTAGTAGAAGTAACGCCACAAAAGAGTGCTGCTGTACAGCATGATCGTCAGTTATGGGTACAACGGGTTATGTTATCCGATTATCTGTCATCCTCCGGTGTGGTATATCAAAGCAGTGATGTCAGTTATATAAGTGCAGTGAATCATTTATGGGCCAGTCCACTGGAACAGCAATTACAACAAGTGCTGGTAGCTGAATTAACCGTGGCGTTGCCTCGACGTTTGGTTTCTGCCCAACCATTGGTTAATAAGCCGGATTCTTTGAATGTGACAGTTACCCGTTTTCATGGTCGTTATGATGGTAAGGTGATTCTGCAAGGTTACTGGACATTAACCCATCAGGGGAGCGTTGTTAAACAGCCTTTTAATCTGGAGCTAAAACAGGAAGAAGATGGTTACGATGATTTAGTGCGCACATTAGCAAAAGGATGGAGCCAATTAGCGCAGGCTATTGCCAATCAACTCATTTCCCAATCTTAACCTCTGTCATTCTCCGGGTGTTAAAGCCTTTTTCGCCCGGAGAAGATAAATAATTATTATCAGCAAGATAAAAATTTCTCTTTATTATTAGCCTGTTATCGATTCTTTTGTACGGATATAACAAATATTACATTAATATGAACTTCTTGACTTGATTTTCAAAACTTATAGGGGTATTTCTAAATTGTGGTTGGATAAATGACGGCCACTGTTTTCTTTCTACTGATATAGCTTATGAGGTAAATAAGGCATGAAGAGACAGAAACGAGATCGTTTAGCGCGTGCGTTGTCGAAAGGGTATCAGGCTGGCATTTTAGGACGTCCAAGGGAGCATTGCCCCTATTGTTCATTAGATGCCCGTTCTCATTGGTTAGGAGGGTGGCGTCAGGCTATGGAAGACAGGGTAACAATGGCTTAGTCTGGCAAGCTAAGGCCACAAATTAAGTAATAGTGAGCAAAATCTCTACTTTTTATAAATGTATATTAACCTAAATTTGATCTGACAGTGACTGATTAATACAGATATCTGTCAGATTAAGTCTTGTTGATATTTTTTCTGCTTAGATTTCCCTTTGTGGTGATTAAAGTAAAAATGGTCATATCGCATAAAATAAGTTTATCCCGGCACTAATAATTCTATTTTAAGATATTGTACGATAAAGGTCTTAATGCACGGTGTGTAATAAATCGGTAAATATTAGTAATGTCAGGATTCCAATTTTTTCATGTTGTTGTGCTCCTTCGAGATTTTATTTGCGAATTCGATAAAATGTGAATCAATGGCCGCCAGGTGACATATCCTATTTAACCTGTTCAACATGGCTGATGTTACGGCCATTAAATAATCTACTTACTAATGCGAAGGATAAAGTAATTCAATAATTGCAGTAAGCTGGGTTTGATAAACATTTATGATGTAATTCAACCCAAAAGAGACGGCTATATTCCTCAATCCCAGCGATTGATATGGTTACAATTTCATGACTTGTATAGGCTGTTTGAAGCAATGATAATAACGTCGACCCACCATTAATAGTACATACCCACCTAAATCCTTGTGTGTGAGTAGGAGTCGCTATTTTTCCATAGCAATCTCCATTAGTGTTAGGTGCTTTTAGCATTTCGACGGTACCGTCAATCCTATCTAGTTTTTTTGCTATAGCAGTTGGTGTAAGAGTCAACGCTACGGTTATGAGCACTATCTTTCTGATGTTCATATCAATCACCCTTGGTTGTGTTTGTTAATAATAATCACTAATCATAAATTTTATTAATATTTTTACTTGTTATCAGTATGCTCTTGTGAGCTTATTTGATATGCCAAGTCAATTTGAGCATAGCACAATTTGCCAATTGCATACTAATCAGCCAAAGAGAATAAGTGCCCATGATGCAGATTGATCAGGTCTGGTTTTACGTCGAAATATGTGCAGGCAGGTCAAAATTCAGAGATTAACTTAATTTTTACGTTCTATTACCATTACTGGGTATCAAACCCCGGATTTTGAGGTGTCGCTGGAATGGTCTTTGCGGGAAGAATATGTTAGCAAAAACAGCCGTAAATCCTCGACAGGGTGGGGAGCGTCACTCCAGATATAGACACGGTGGGTGTTACTTGATAATAAAAAGGTGAAAAGCAATTAGCCAGTCACCTTTCTTTTTGATATTTCACTGATTAGTTTGTCAGAAAGTGCTGGTATCTTTAAACAGCCCCACTTTCAGATCTGTTGCAGTATAGATAATTTTGCCATCTACCAGTACTTCACCATCAGCCAGACCCATAATCAATTTACGGTTAATAACACGTTTGAAATTAATGCGGTAAGTGATTTTTTTCGCTGTTGGTAATACCTGACCAGTAAATTTAACTTCGCCAACACCAAGCGCGCGGCCTTTGCCTTCGCCACCTACCCAGCCAAGGAAGAATCCCACTAATTGCCACATTGCATCAAGGCCAAGACAGCCCGGCATTACCGGATCGTTAGTAAAATGGCAGCCGAAAAACCACAAATCAGGATTAATGTCCAGTTCAGCTTCTACATAGCCTTTACCGTGGGTGCCACCGTTTTCTGTCATCTCAATGATGCGGTCCATCATCAGCATATTGCCTGATGGTAATGGCGGCCCATTTTCTCCGAACAATTCACCTCGTCCAGATGCCATAAGATCTTCTTTTGTGTAGGATTTGCGTTTATCAACCATATTCTAAAATAGCCTTATATTTAATGTAGGGTAAATAATAGTGTACACTTGTACGCTGAACAACTCCGATCAGACATTCTGAATTAACCTAACCAGCGAAGAAACCACGGAAATTTAGGCCGTTCCTGATTATTCGCTTGGGTTATACGTTCTTGTATCATAGCTAACAAGTGTTCTTCTTGTTGATCATAATAAGGGACACCTGTTAATAAAGGTAGTGCTTCAGAAACATGCTCTACTGACCATAAATGAAATTTTTGTTCTTTTACCGCGTCTACAACCGCTTGATTAAGACATAAATGGCGGATATTCGCTGTTGGCAGGATAACGCCTTGCTGGCCGGTGAGTCCTCTGCGGTGGCATATTTCAAAAAAACCTTCTATTTTTTCGTTAATACCACCAATGGGTTGAACATAACCAAATTGATCCACCGCACCTGTGACTGCCAGTTGTTGATCGATGGGGTGCTGGGAAAGCGCACTTACCAGTGCACATAATTCAGCAAGTGAAGCGCTATCGCCATCAACTTCACCATAGGACTGTTCAAATACAATAGAGGCAGAGAAAGGTTGTGGTTGATCCAGCTTTAGCTCGGAAATCAGAAAGGCTTGCATAATCATCATACCTTTCGCATGGATATTACCGCCTAACTCGACTTTACGTTCAACATCAATAAATTCCCCATCTCCCATATGAGCCACACAAGTAATACGGGATGGCTCGCCGACGGGATCTGGGTGGCCGGGATATTCCAGTACAGATAATCCGTTAATCTGACCGATGACCATGCCTTGGGTGCGGATAAGAATCTGACCTTGATGAATATCGTCTAAGCCACGTTTGGGCAGATAGTTGTGGCGCCAGCGACGATTTTCTTCTGCTTGTTTAATTGATAGCGCTGTAATCTGATTTTCTTGCTGATAGAGTGACGCAGCGGTCAGTTGCCGTTGCAGCCAGAGAATATCCAAAGGCAAGCTGTGTTGATCTTCGGCATAGCGAATTGCTTGTTGGATAAAATCAGGCCAGGCATTACCGCTCAATGGTGGCAATTGCCACTGTTGAATAAGCCCATTGATATAACTGCACCACAGACTTAAATCTTGCTCATTATGCAGTGGCATATCCAGCTCAAATTCACCATATAGCGCATTTTTCACTAATTCAGGCTCTGTAACCTGAAACTCTTCGAGGCTCAGACGATCCCCAACCAGAATCAGACGCAGATTTAATGGCATGGAGGGGATTGGTAATGGCAAAGGTTTATTATTATCCTGAGATAACCATTCAAAACGTTGCTGAATAATCATCTGTTTCAGGCGAACCCACATTAATGGCTGAGATAACAGGGTACGTAATGGCAGGATAAGTACACCGCCATTTACCTGATGGACCAGACCGGGTTGCAGGTGAATTTCTCCGTGGTGAGAATGGACGCAGCCAAATAATTGCTCTGCTTCTATCCATTCACGATAGGCTACTCGCAACTCAGGTGTGAAATGGCCTTCTGCTGAGGGTTGCCAGCTGATTTTTTGTTGTTCTATCTGATAATTGCCACCAATTTGGGGAATGTCTTTAGGGAGTAATGGATGGATAGATTCAGCCAATGCTGACAAATAAGTATCACATTCTTCGGCTTTCAACAGCATAAAAGGCTGGCGGGAATCCATCCGGCAGAAAAGCTGCAAGCCACTATACAGCCGTAATTGAACGGCTTCCATACTGGCAGGCGTCTGTTGGGAAGCAGAATGAAAAAGCGCTTCATAGGGTGCGCAATTCGGCAGTAATGCCTGCCAGTCTAGTTTGTTATTGGTCAAAGTGATCGCTATATATGTGAAGTAGGAAAGCGTCGATTATACAAGATTAAGATATAAACCAACATGCTTGAATGTTTGCTATTTCGGACGCTTTATGTAAGGCATTATTTTGAGCAAAAAATAGGTATTAATCAGTTTGGTTATAAGCAATTTGTTAAAATAGTTGCTATGCTTATTTTTAAGTTACGCTGTCACCGGGAAAATAAGATGAAATATCAACAACTGGAAAATTTGGAATGTGGCTGGAAATGGGCTTATCTGATTAGAAAACATCAGGAAGGTGAGCCAATTACTAAATATATAGAAAACAGCGCAGCTCATGCAGCGGTTGATAAGCTGATCAAACTTGAGAGTGAGCCGGTAAGGGTACTTAAATGGATTGAGCAGCATATGAATCCTGATTTATTCAACCGAATGAAGCAAACTATCCGAGCCCGGCGTAAACGGCATTTTAATGCGGAACATCAGCATACCCGCAAGAAATCTATCGATTTAGATTTTCTTGTATGGCATCGTTTATCTGCACTTTCTCAGAGACGGGGTAATACGTTGTCCGAAACTATCATACAATTAATTGAAGATGCTGAACGTAAAGAAAAATACGCCACCCAAATGTCCAGTTTGAAGCATGACTTGGAAGTTATTCTGGGTAAGAACGAGTAGCCTCAGTTGTTGTGGGTTGGTATTGTAACGAGATTCTTAACAAAACTGTGGAATTTTCCCGCCTAAATTCTCATTGAGAGCGAAACGAACTTTTAGGATTGGGGGAGACAGCTAAAAGAAAACCCCATCTGAAAATGGGGCTTTCTGCGCTTTTAATGACTAATGTAATCAATAAAGGCGATTAATGAGCAGCTTTTTGCGCTTGAGTAACAACTTCTTTAATCCCCTGGATTTCGATCTCTACACGACGATCTGGAGCCAGGCAGTTGATTAAATTCGGTTTTTTGATTTTGTCGCAAGTAGAACCGGTTACTGGATTTGCTTTACCACGGCCTTCTGCGCTGATGCTACCGGTAGGAACGCCTTTAGCTACCAGATAGTCAACTACGCTTTGAGCGCGTTTTTGAGACAATGGCTGGTTGTGTTCGTTTTTACCGATACGGTCAGTGTAACCCAGAACCAGCACTTTACCCTGAGTTGGGTCAATGTTTGCCAATTCAGTATACAGTTTATCCAGAGTATGCTTGCCTTCTGCTTTCAGCTCAGCGCTGGCGAATGCGAACAGAACATCAGAACGCAGAGTAAAACGTTTGTTCTCAACAACTGGCGCTGGCGTTGGAGCGATAACTGGAGCTGGAGCAACAACTGGAGCGGCTGCTTCATCTTGGCCGAAGCGATAAGAAACACCTACGCTCAGCAAGCCGTTATCAGGACGCGCACCGACTGAACCTGCATCACCGATATTGTTAACCCATTGGTAGTCCAGACGAGTCGCCCAGTCTTTGGTCACCGCATACTCGACACCAATAGCTGCCAGTGGCGAAACGCCTGTATCATGATTTCTCAGATGAGTATTGGTGGCACCGTAATTCGCTTTGGAATCTGCACGCCAAACCATACCACCCAGACGAGTATAGACGTCCAGATCATCCATAATTGGATAACTCAATTTAGTCGCCAGTTGGAAACCATGAGCTTTGAAGGCGCCATTGTTTACGTTACCTTTGTAAGGCATACGGCCTAACCAGTCATAACCTATTTCAAAACCAAGATATGGGTTAGCTTGGTAGCCTAAGAAAGCACCAGCACCCAGTTGGCTTTTGTGAGTAGGGCCATTACCGATTTCATTGGTATAACCGTTACCGTAGAAGTTTACGTCATGGTATTGGGACCAACCCAATTTACCACCGGTATACCACGTGTTGTCTTTTGGAGCTGCTTGCGTTGCAGTTGTGAAAGTGGCCACTGCCACTGCTACCGCGATAGCTGTCTTTTTCATTTTAACGCCTCGTTATTATCATCACCCAATAGGCAATTGGCTTCGGGAGCCTTTTTACTTACTGCCTATCCCATTAGGTTATTTCCTTTGCCATTCTTTAGTAATAACAGTGAACACTGAGCAGGGCTCAAATTCTTCATGTACCGTTACTGCATGTACGTTTTAAATTTTGTACGCTATCGGTGTTCACTATTTGTCCATAAGAATAGCCTGCACTAAATTATATCTACTGAGATAGGCTATTAGCCATATTGATTAAAAAACTCAGTTAGGAATACTGCACTTCTATCAAATCAATGGACCAAACAGTACATAAGGAACCAAGGGCAGTAACCTTTAATGGTGTAAAGTCTACAACGAAGTTAAAAAGTTACAAGTGGCCCTTGATTAATAGAGCAAAAAATTTAAAAGATAATGTATGATTTTAAAAAAAACTTTACTATTCTTTACAACTAATCCTATCTTAATTAATTGATTTTAGTTGTGATTAGTGATTCTAAGCCTGAATTGGTTATTTTGTGTCATGAATATTGAAATAATTCCTAATTTTGGTCAATGATAGTAAATAGAATGAATTTTTAGTAAATTTGATTGCGATTCAGTGCCATTGGCTCCTTTATTTACATCTTGTGGGCGCATAATAAAGGCCAATGCATTACCTTTTTGTGCCGCAGACTGTAATCTTACTGTATCTCTTGCTAATAACGTTGGCAACCAGCCAAGCACCACGCTGTAATTACCACTTGCTAACGCTCTTTCCATTGCGTCTACTGTTGTAATAGAGTTGATGCGATTTAATTGCACAATTTTATCTAAGGGTAATCCAGAGCGAATTAGCCATTGGCGGCTCAGTTTTTGATGTGGACTAACCCATAGCAACCAGCGGGCTTCATTTCCTGACTGGCGTAACAAAGGTAGCAATATATGATTAATGACAGCTTGGTTATCACTATAAATCAATTCACTCACGATACCACCACGTCCGGCTGAATTATCTTGCGCAGGTGAAGAGAGTGATAGTCGCTTTTCTGTTAGCTGATGTTTAGGAAGGTAAACCCAAGATGATTGAATGCCCATAATGAACCCCGCCACAAGTAACTGTATTAATATACAGTATCTTCATGTCAGGCTAAGATCAAGTCTATTTTTTCAAAGAGCTTCGCAAATATTTACGATAAATGGCTTGAAACTCATTTAACCATTGGCAGGGAAAATTGAATTGCGTATGTTTTCAATTGTTTGTTCCTGTTATTTATTTTTCTAATAGCTGGGACAAATCTATGGACAAAAGATTTATTTGCACAAAACTCATGGAGTGATCTGTATGTTGTTGTCTGAGGTGCGTTTTACTCAACTCAAAAATGGTTTTTTTTCATTTGGAAGATTGACAAGGAAGCCACAGTTCGGCGGTTACAGCCTGCTGGCTGACGGGATTATGTTTGCTATTATTGCTGATGGAGAATTATATTTACGGGGAAATGGCCATGCTGAAGTATTATTTAAAGCCAGAGGGATGAAAAACTATATTTACTCGAAAAAGGGAGTGCCGGTAATTTTGCGTTATTACCAGGTTGTTGAATCACTTTGGCAAGATCAAGAATTATTATCTCAATATGCGTATTTGGCTTATCACTACTCGTTAATTGAAATGACGGGTAAAAAGAAGATGCCAACACGCTTGAAAGATTTGCCTAATCTTGGAATGTCTCTTGAGCGTCAGTTATGGAAGGTAGGAATATGTAAAGTTGAAGATTTACGGCTGTTAGGCGCGAAAGCCAGTTATTTAAAACTACATCAGTATAAAAGAAAATCTAATGTTAATTTATTACTTGCTCTGGCTGGTGCAATTGAAGGATGCCATTCAGCCGTTTTGCCGGTACAGATTCGTAATGACTTATTACGCTGGCATAAGGAATTGGCTTGTTAGATCTTTATCGTGAACAGCTAAATAAAAGGGGCAGTCAACTGCCCCAGTATATCAACCTGGCTATTATTGATTAATTTTTTTAATCAGAGAGACAATTTCAGGCAACAATCCTATTAATAAACTTGTTTGTTGCAATACCAGCTGTTCTTTACTGTCTCTTTCTGCCGGGGTTTGCTCAATTCTTGTCGCTATGTTGACAGATATTTGCTCAATTCTATCATCATCTATTAATCCCGGTTTTAATGCTGCATCGACATAACAAATAGCATCATTAAGAATATCCAGAATAACTTTGTTATCCAATTTATCCCGATGCGCTCCCAGTGCAGAGATATAACTTAACATGGTGTGATTCAGGCACAGTAACCGGAACGCTTCTTCTTGGGAGGTCTGGTAACTTTTCGGTTCGGCAGACATGTTTGAAATAACTGATGCCAGCTCTGCGTCACTATTGTGAGCATCACGGCGGGCAATTCGGTAGTTCAGGCCATTATCTTTTCCCTGACAATATTGAACTAAAATCGCATCGAGGTAGCGGCAATGGGTGTTCATGGTCCGGCTTATCACTTGTGGTAGCTGGCGAAATTTCCAGTCTGGCCAAATGAAATTGACTGCTAACCAGGCGATACCACAGCCAATTAATGTGTCAACGATCCTTGGTAGTGCGACTTCAAAACCTTCACCCAGCAAATTGAAGCATAGTAATACCAGTAGTGTGATAAACAAGGTCGCGTGTGCATATTGAATATTACGGAAAGCGAAGAATAGTACCCCAGAGATAACAATCAGTACCAATTGTCCCTCAATAGATGGCACAAAGTAGAGGATTGGCAAGCCGATTAATATTCCGGCAACGGTGCCTATTATTCTCAGTGCCAAACGGCGGCGGGTAGCGCTGTAGTTGGGTTGGCACACGAACAGGCTGGTGAGTAAAATCCAGTACCCGCGTTGTAGATCTAACAATTGGATCATGGCGTAGCCACTGCACAACAGAACAGACATACGGATCGCATGGCGGAATAAAGCTGCTTGTGGCGTCAGATGACGGCTGATCCTTAGACGGATATCGCGCCAGCCAGTTAAACGCTCATCAGATAGTTGGGTCTCATCTTTTCTTTCTTTGGAAAGATTGTATTGCCCAGAACTGATGCTTGATAGTTGCGCATCAATTGCCCGCAGGTTTTTCAGCAGGTTATATAATGCAGTAATTTTGAGATTATGTTTCTGTTGTT
This sequence comes from Photorhabdus sp. RM322S, assembly GCF_042879395.1. Lineage (NCBI taxonomy): Bacteria > Pseudomonadati > Pseudomonadota > Gammaproteobacteria > Enterobacterales > Morganellaceae > Photorhabdus > Photorhabdus sp. RM322S. Next base: position 241,943 of record NZ_JBHFKW010000001.1, on the reverse strand, counting down.
CATTGAGTTGTTGCAGGGAACTTTCCAAATAATTAAATGCTCGTTCAACGCGTGGGTTGTGCTGATATTGCTTGTGCCAAAGTATCGACTGAGCAACTTGTTCACAAGCACGGGCTTGCATGGCGAGAAGACGTTGAAACCGGAACAGAACATCGCTATAGCGGAAAATACTCCGCAGGTTTTGGTATTGCACATGAGATGAACTTGCCCGTTCATGAATATCTTGTGCGATAAAGTAATAATGCAGAGTTTGGCGAGTTCCACGCTGGCCGCGATCGCCTTTCAGACGGGTTAGCAAGGAGGCTTTGGCTTGATTCAGTGTGTTCACTAAATCACCGTTTGCCATTGCCACATTAACGACAGCTTGCTGGTATTCTTCTTCTATATCAGGATCAAACAGATTAGCTTTGGCATCAAGGTAAGCTGAAAGTTGCTGATAACAACGCGCCAGATTGTCCTGTAACGGCCGGATAGGGAACAGTAAATGGCCGGTGAGGGTGAGCAGGTTATACCAGATTGCCCCTGTCAACAGTAATAGCGGTTGCTGATACCATAGTGGGAAAATAGACGCGCCCAGCATGGTATAAATTGCAATCAGCAACGCGCCAAATGCAATAGTTGCATAACGCTGTCCAAGGGCGCCCAGTAAGATAAAGCTACAGGTGGATAACGCCAGCCCGATGGTGAAAAGCCAAGGATAAGGGAACAGTAATTCAATGGAGGCTGAAGCGATAAAGAAAGAAATCAGCGTGATCACCAGATTGCGTAAACGGCCAATCAGACGATCATCAAGATCAGCCAGTGCTGCGGCAACAACGCCCAAGGTCAATGGTATGGTTATTTTAGGTTCTTTATCCAGAAACCAAGGCGCTAATGTTGTTCCAGTCAGGGCTATCAGGATGCGGATATAATAGAGAAGATGACTGTTATAAAGAAAACGGCGCGGACCGGGGGAAACAGTTAGCACAAAATACCTCTGAGGTAATGATAACGGTCATAAATAACCATTATGATAAAAGGTTTATTAGTGATAAAAAACCCTTATAAGACATAGTTCAACTATTTTTCAGGTATGGCGCTACGATAATGGAACTTAAAGCAACACGAATTGGTCAACGCCTTGCTCAACATCCTTATAACCGGGTGCGTTTGCTGAATGCGGGTATCGAAGTCAGTGGTGAGAAGCATCAATACCTTATCCCATTTAACCAGCTAATTGATATTCAGTGCAAACGGGGCATTGTCTGGGGTGAGCTGGAGTTTGAACTGCCCGGTGGACAAGCTATTCGCCTTCATGGCACTGAATGGCAGCAAACCCAGCGTTTTTACCATTATCTGCTTGATGAATGGCAGAAATGGAGCCAGGAAATGAGTGATGTCAGTGCTGATGTACTGGCGGCTCAGGTTAATGAAATCAATAAAATTGAGCAGCAGGATCACTGGTTTAAAAAAGCGGATTTATTTCAGTTACAGCAGCGGATTCAGGCAGCATTTCAGGCTTTACCGTTGCCATTACCGCGTCTGGAGCAATTTGATAATTGCCGGGACGGGTATCGAATTTGTTTGCGCTGGCTTGAGAATGGTGAAAAGTCTGTTGAAAAGATAAATCTGCAATGGACAGAACGTATGTTGGAACAACACCGTGACTTTTTTCAGCGGGTAGAAACATCTCCTTTAAATCTTTTTCAGAGCCTGGCGGTTGTTAATGGTGAAAGTTCAGTGCTGGTTCTTGCTGGTGCGGGTAGTGGAAAAACATCTGTGCTGGTGGCGAGAGCGGGGTGGCTATTGCTTCGTCAACAGGCAATTTCTGAACAGATATTACTGTTAGCGTTTGGTAATCAGGCAGCCGATGAAATGAACGAACGGATTCAGATTCGTCTTGGTGTGAAAGATATCAAAGCGAAAACGTTTCATGCACTGGCGCTGTATATCATTCAACAAGGAAGTAATAAAGCGCCTAAAATCAGCACACTAGAAACTGACGAGCAAAAAAGAAGAGATTTTCTGATTAAACACTGGCAGCAGCAATGTAGTGAGAAAAAAGCACAAGTTAAAGGGTGGCGGGAATGGCTGACTGAGGGGCTGAAATGGCAAGTGCCGGAAGGTGAGTTTTGGCGTGATGAACAGCTTGCTAACCGTTTGTCAGGCAGGCTTGAGCGCTGGCTGAGTTTAATGCGTATGCACGGTGGCAGTCAGAAGGCGATGACAGAGTTGGCTCAGGAAGAGTATCTGGATCAGTTTCAAAAGTGTATTCGCTTGATGGGGCCTTTATTAAAAGCGTGGAAATCTGAATTGAAAACAGAAGGCGCTGTTGATTACTCAGGGTTGATTCATCAGGCCGTGAATATTTTGGAGAAAGGACGGTTTATCAGCCCGTGGAAACATATTCTGGTCGATGAATTTCAGGATATTTCACCATTAAGAGTTAAATTGCTCGCTGCATTGCGGGCGCAAAACAGCCAAAGTTGCTTGTTTGCCGTAGGGGACGACTGGCAGGCAATTTATCGTTTCAATGGTGCTGAGTTAGTGTTGACTACTGCATTTGCTGATTATTTTGGCAAAGGTACTGAATGTGTACTGGATACCTCTTATCGGTTTAATGATCGGATTGGTGAGATTGCTAACGCATTTGTGCAACAAAACCCAAATCAATTGAGGAAGCACCTAAACAGTTTGACTAAAGGTAACAAAAAGTCTGTTGTCATCCTGCCGGAAGATCAGCTTGAACCTTTGTTAAATAAAATGAGTGGCTATGTCACCGAGCAGGAAACAATTTTATTGCTGGCACGTTATCACCACTTGCAACCTGAATTACTAAGAAAAGCAACGACTCGCTGGCCTAAACTTAAAATAGAGTTCATGACGATTCATGCTTCGAAAGGGCAACAAGCGGATTATGTGATTATTCTTGGATTGCATCAGGGGAAAGATGGTTTTCCTGCACTGGCAAGGGAATCGGTGATGGAACTGGTTTTATTGCCACAACCGGAGGAATTTCCTGATGCGGAAGAACGCCGTCTTTTATATGTTGCATTAACCCGGGCGAAGAAGCAGGTCTGGTTGATGCAGGACAAGAAAAATCCATCTGTGTTTGTGCATCAACTGGAGCGGTTAAATGTACTTGTTCAGCGTAAGCCTTAAAATATCGTTTTGGCTGAATAAATAAACAAAGTGAAAATACTGGATTTTGTTAAGGAGTAATAAATGAGTGACCAGCAAATTGCGGACATACTGAGACGAGTGAAAACTATTGCGTTGGTAGGGGCCAGTGAGAAAATTGATCGTCCGAGTTATAAAGTTATGGCTTATTTATTGGAACAAGGCTATCAGGTTATTCCTGTCAATTTGAAACTTGCCGGGCAAACATTGCTTGGGCAACACGTTTATGGGCAATTAGCCGATATTCCTCAGCCTGTTGATATGGTAGATGTATTCCGCAACGCTGAAGCTGCCTATGGAATCGCTCAAGAAGCTATAGATATCAAAGCAAAAGTGCTCTGGTTGCAACTTGGTGTTATTAACGAACAAGCAAAAAGGTTGGCGGAGGAAGCAGGTCTGGAAGTTGTTATGGATCACTGTCCGAAAATTGAAATCCCAAGATTAGGTGCACTGCCGGATAGGCAGCTTAGAAATTTCACTCATTGACGAACAACCGAACAGAGGGTGTACTGCCGTACAGGCAGTTTAAAAACAGAATAACTGCCTTTCGAGGAATATAATATGGGTTAATTGCGCAGTCGTGGGGCTAATAACTGATTACGGATGGATTCTGCTAACTCATCCAAGGAAGGTTGTTCTGGATGGTCATCGGATGCTTCATAGGATAATTGCGCTTCGGCTAAATAAGTATGTACAGGCTGGCCGTCGTCATCTTCCATCACAACATGATACCAGGGAGCAGAACGCAAGGCTGCATTGGATGCAATGTCATCTTCTTGGGGTTGTTCCAGAGAATATTCCACATCAATATCTACGATAACGCCCAAATAACCCAGAAGCTTGTGACGTACTTGTTGGCCGAGACCGAATTTGCTGGCAATAATCATAGCCACCTCCAAAAAAACCTTGCATTGATACGAATATGAGGGCAGTAAGGTGAATTACAAGAGCATACCCGGTAGTTGAAGTCATTTTCTTGCTTTAATAATTGCGAGAGCGACTTCACCTAATTTCAGGTTAGCTGTAGTAAATATAAAACACAACCGAGAATGGTGTGCTTAACTATATATGTGAGCGATACCGCAAGGTGACTGGGTAGATAGGGGGGCATTATGATGAAATATGGGTTAACCATTTATGTTTATGGCAGGGTCCAAGGGGTTGGATTTCGTTATCAAACTTTTCGTTGGGCGAAATCCAATAAGCTGACTGGTTACGTCTGTAATTTGCATGATGGTAGTGTCAAAATTGTCGCTTATGGTGAAAGTGAGCAACTGGATAAATTAACCCATTGGTTGGAGCAGGGTGGGCCACCGGGGGCGCGGATCGATAGTTTTTCGTCTCAGTCCTGTGCCGTGGAGGATGTGGCAGACTTTAGCGTCCGCCACTGAGTCAGATTGTTATTAGATACATTTTACCGGTTTTGGTAGCCCGGCAATTTTAGTTGCCTGCTTTGCTGGCCCTTTGGGAAACAAGCGGTAAAGATAGCGGCTGTTACCTTTTTCTTCTCCATACTTTTGTGCGATTGCTTTTACCAGCATACGGATAGCCGGGGATGTATTAAATTTTTCATAAAATCCCCGGACAAAACGAATGACTTCCCAATGTTGCTCACTCAAATCAATATCTTCTTGTTCGGCGAGTAATGAAGCCATTGCTTCCTGCCAATCACTGCTGTTTTTCAGATAACCTTGTGCATCGGTTTCGATCTCACGACCTTCGAATACCAACATAATCGTTTAACCATCAAGAAAAGATGGTAGTAATTTAGCAAAAATCACTGTTATACCCAAGGATGGTCTGTATATATGCGGAGAAAATAAGCCAATAACAGTGAAAAAGAGTAAATTTACGGCAATTGAACAAGAGGGGGCTTTACATCTTTATCAGTGCTGTTTATAGTGCACGCCATTGCGGAGGGGTGGCCGAGCGGCTTAAGGCAGCGGTCTTGAAAACCGCCGATGGGAAACCATCCGAGAGTTCGAATCTCTCCTCCTCCGCCAATTACACTTCTATTAACACTTCTTAAAGTCTACTTTCATCAACAAAATCAAAGAGTTTGAAAAAATAAGCGTCCTAAAGATCCTTGACGTCTCCTAAAATCGATAGGAATTTGTGTATCGTTTTTCCTATACACATTGGCGAGATGATGAACTAGCAGGCATGGTTATCGAAAAAGCCAAACTGGAAGAAAAGTCTTACACGTTGTCTGATGGAAATAGGACTCCCTATTAGTGGAGCCGAACGGCTCTAAAGGTTGGAGGGGATGGCTCATTACGCACCATGGCAATCCCTTTTCTATCTGAATTTACTTTTTTTCAAGGCGCACAAAAAGCTTATCTGAGAAGCTGGGTATAATCTGATCGGGTTCGATATGGTAAATCGGATATACATCTACGATGCTGGCATAAGCCAATGCAGCTATCCTTGCTGATGCGTAATAGAATCTAGTTATATTGATATCCGTTAGTTCTGTTCCTTTTTCGGATATTTTTTTGAACTATTTCCTTAGCAGCTTCAATTCAGAATTGAAGCTGCCTGGTTGTTTCCGTGGCTTCTGTATCTGCTTTTTGAGTGCATATATCTATCTCTTTTGAATAGAAATTATATACACACTTAAAATTGTTATCTGTGTTTGTATCTTCTTTAAGGCATTTCTTAACTGAATTTCTTTTAACAATTTTCGATATGATAAAATAGAATTCCTCACCTTTTAATGTCTTTTTTAGGGCAGAAAATGAAGGTCTTACCTATTAATCCCAATCAGGATCAGATGTTAACACAATAAATTCAATTTCTGTGGGTTCGTTATTGCTGAGATTGATAGCTTCAACTTTATAATAGTAAATAAGGTCAGGAGGTGCTGGAAGCGTTCTGGTTTCTCCGGGCGGGATATCTATAGAAATATATTGATTATAATTCCCAGATGGAGGTGCCCAGTAATTTACAAGCCTAACTGGTGCTGGGCCATTGTTTTTTATAATTGCATCATTGTGTATAAAAGGGATTAATATATTGCCTTTATTATAAATTTAAAAGGTCTGATTAGGGTTTATATATATTATTGCCATTTTATTGTTTCCTTATTGTTACGGTTACTTAACTACCTATATAGCAGGTAATTTATCGGTGAGATTTAAATAAGTTTTCATAATTATGCTACACATAACCATCTTCAACTCATTGTTATATATGGAATTATAAATGACATAAGATGTAGCACTATTTTGAAATCTTATTTAACTTAACACTTATATCAAACAGTTAAATATTGAATTTTATCAGTAATGTAAAAGGAATAAGGTAAACATAAATGTGGTAAGCAGAATTTCTGCAATATAATTACATTCAGTAAATTCTCATTATGTTGTGGTAAAGCGGTTAAATCCAATATCAGCTAAAATTTTATCCTAATTGGAATAATTGTTGCACGTTATTTTTATAAACGAACAGCGAAGAGAACCCGGAGCGTACACGTAGTACGTAAGGAGTGATTCGTTTCGTTCATCCACCACTCTGTACTCAAGTGCATTCAAAAACTATCGATTTTGTCGGAGTACTGCTTGGGTTCGCTCTTTTTTATAGAAAAGAATGGCAAATAAAATAGCTCTAATTGGGATAGGAAATTAAGATGGATATATTAAATGATATTTATAATTAGGAGATAAATTTGGTCATGAAAAGATTAGATAATTGAATATGGAAAATGTGGGATAGTAAAAAGCGTAATGAATTATTTAAAGGGATTCGAGTTTTATTTGTAGAGCAATAATATTACATTTATTACTTTAATCCAGAGTCATTTAATTCTATTTTTATATAGTAATTATACAAGAAGAGAGTGAAATATGGTGTATTCAGTTAAAGGTGTTCAATATCACACATTGGTAAATACACTTAAAAATATTAGGTCAGCATCATACACTGAACCTTAAGAATTAAACCTCTCGCAAATACCCTCCAACCCATTATCTTTATTGGATTTTCTTTGGGGCAACTTCAACGCATTTTTGGAAAGATATTTCAGGGCCCAATCCAGATGGTGTTCTATTTCCGACCCGGCATGATGAATAATCGCGCCCAATATCGGCAACAACCCGACATCAACATTTTTGGCTGCCTTGAGAAAGGAAACTGAAGGCAAAAACCGCCTCGCCAGACTGCGCCGGACTATCAACGCCAGCAGACTTGCCCAGATGAGCCCTTCCGCTATCGCTTTCTGGCCGGTCGCAAAACCTGTCCTTTAGTTCCCTGAACAGCAGTTCGACCTGCCAGCGACAGCGATAGACTGCCATGATGTCATTCTGCGGTAAAGTGGGATTGCGGCAGATGGGTGAGCCAAAAACAAAAGCGTTTTTCCTGCGCAAACCAACGCCGGATGACCCGAAATTCGAATCGGCCACACCGACAGGTGAAATCCAGCACTTCAGCACGGTTGTTTTTGCGGCTAATCTCCCGGAGTTTTTTGCCCGCCAGTGTCGGTAATTGTCGCCCCTGTCCAGTTTCCTTTGCTCAGCGCGGCTATTAGACGGAGAACCAGAGACTGTGGCCCAATATTTCTGAGTTGTTCCATAAAGTCACATCTGCGGGCGGTTTTTTCAAGAAAAGCGTTACTAAAGAATGGCATTAACTGAAATTTTGTGGAGATAATTGTCATCGGCTTTATTCTCTGCTCTCGGTATTTTGATTTTGTTTGGCGACAATTATCAGCTCATAAATAAAGCCTTTTTTCTATCTAAAATAACCGGTTGGCGCTAAAGATCCTGTTTATGATTGGCCCCTAAATATGGGGATTTTTAAATTCTCTTTTGTTTTTCTTAATTCTGATGATTGCAAAGTCTACATAGTAGTCTATTTATTCTAAAGTCTACCCAGATTTGTATTTTTTGTTATAAAGAATAGTGTTTTCTCAGAACCCTTTTTTTGCGGTTAATCATAACATATTGATTTTATAGATAAATTAAGTATCTCTCATAAAAAGGGCTTTTTCACTTTATAACAGTTATGTTCTTTGACAATCAGTAGGTTAGAGTTAATATGTAACAGTGCACTGCCGTACAGGCAGCTTAGAAAAGATGGTTCAAATGAAGAAAATATACGCAAGTGTGCACTGCCGTACAGGCAGCTTAGAAAGTCTGATGATATTGAGACCTGGCAAACGCTAAGTGCACTGCCTACAGGCAGTTATAGGAAATTTGGAGTTATCTCTGTTCATGAAAAACGTTATGTAATGGTTTGGCAAAGAATTGTAAATTTTTTTGATTTACATTTGCGATATTTTACCTTGTGCAAAATTCATGCATAATATTTACCATAAATGAAATTAATTATTTAGGTAATGCTTATTATGGATAACAACTTCTCTCCAAGTGACCTCAAAACGATTTTGCATTCCAAACGCTCGAATATTTATTACCTGCAATATTGTCGGGTATTAGTGAATGGTGGCCGTGTTGAATATGTCACTGATGAGGGAAAACAATCATTGTATTGGAATATTCCAATTGCCAATACCACGGTAATTATGTTGGGAACGGGGACTTCTATTACTCAGGCGGCAATGCGTGAATTCGCCAGAGCGGGTGTTTTAGTCGGTTTTTGTGGTGGTGGAGGAACGCCGTTGTTCGCAGCTAATGATGTTGAGGTTGATGTATCCTGGCTTACGCCACAAAGTGAATATCGCCCTACTGAGTATTTACAAGATTGGGTGAGTTTCTGGTTTGATGATGAAAAACGATTAGCCGCAGCGATTGCTTTTCAGAAAGTTCGCATTGCACAAATCCGTGAACATTGGTTGAGTAGTCGAATGCTTCGGGACAGCTCTTTTATACTTAATCGTGAGGGTTTATTGTCATTACTCACCCGTTATGAGCAGAACCTTGAAAATTGCCGCAATAATCAGGAATTAATGGCGCAAGAAGCGGTAATGACTAAAGCATTATATAAGCTGGCAGCCAATGCAGTGAGTTATGGCGATTTTATCCGGGCAAAACGCGGTGGTGGTGTAGATTTAGCAAACCGTTTTCTCGATCACGGTAATTATCTGGCTTACGGATTAGCGGCTGTTGCAACTTGGGTAATTGGTTTACCGCATGGTTTGGCTGTATTACATGGAAAAACTCGCCGCGGAGGTTTGGTTTTTGATGTGGCTGATCTGATTAAAGATGCGTTGGTATTACCGCAAGCATTTATCGCTGCAATGGCTGGAGAAGATGAACAGGAGTTTCGCCAACGTTGCATCGGTGGATTTCAAAAATCTGATGCATTGGACACTATGATTGATGCGCTGCAAACAACCGCTCAACAACTGAGCCAGGTGTCGCGATGAATATTCTTTTAGTATCCCAATGCAATAAACGAGCGTTAACTGAAACTCGCCGAATATTGGATCAATTTGCTGAACGAAAAGGTGATCGAACCTGGCAGACGGCGATTACATTAGAAGGTTTAAACACTTTACGTAAGTTACTGCGTAAAACAGCGCGCCGTAATACCGCAGTTGCCTGTCATTGGATAAAGAGCGGAAACCAAACTGAATTGTTATGGATCGTCGGGAATTTACGACGCTTTAACCAGCGAGGAATTGTACCTACCAATACGACACAACGTGATGTGCTGAAAAGTCGGGATGAAAATCATTGGCACAGCGTTGAGGCCATCAGCTTATTGGCTGCTATCGCTGGGTTATTCCATGATTTTGGTAAAGCTAATGCGTTGTTCCAGCAAGGTTTACGGGGAGATGGGCGGTTTCAACCGTACCGGCATGAATGGGTATCTTTGCGGCTGTTTCAGGCATTTGTTGCGGAACAAAATGATAAGGAATGGCTGACTTCGTTAAGTCAGATTGATTCTGGTGATGAAGAGAAGATTCTTTCCCGTTTGATTAAGGATGGTATTGATCCCTATGTGAATCCTTTTATTAACTTACCGCCATTAGCTACCACTGTCGCCTGGTTGATCCTCTCGCACCATCGTCTTCCTGTTTATCCTGCCTATCACAGTAATTACTCAAATGAACCGCAACTGAAATATATTGATAATTGGTTAGCTAAGCAGCTAGGGCCATCATGGAACTCAGTTAATATCGATAATAAAAGCTGGAGTGATCAGGAACGACACGATATCTGGACATTCCCAAATGGTACGCCTATCCGTAGTCAGATTTGGTGCCAGAAAGCACAGAAGTTTGCGAAAAGAGCGCTGCAATCAACATCATTATCGCAATATGGCGATCTGAACCAGCGTTTCACCAGCCATATATCCCGATTGGTTTTAATGCTGGCCGATCATCATTATTCATCATTGCCTGCAACCCTTGGCTGGCAGGATATCGACTATAATGTCTTTGCCAATACCGATAGAACCACCGGGAAGTGTAAGCAGCGGTTAGATGAACACAATATTGGTGTTGGGCAGAATGCTTTGCTACTGGGGAGAAGTTTGCCCCAGATTCGTAAAACGCTACCTGCGATTACCCGGCATAAAGGATTTAAACAACGCAGTAAAGATGAAAAATACCGCTGGCAGGATCAGGCGTTCGACGCTGCGTGTGCTTTACGTGAGCGTTCAATAGAACAAGGCTTTTTTGGTATTAACATGGCCTCTACTGGTTGCGGTAAAACTTTTGCTAATGCACGCATCATGTACGGATTATCTGATGAAAAACAGGGATGTCGTTTTTCTATCGCTTTAGGATTGCGAACGTTAACCCTGCAAACTGGTGATGCATTACGTAAAAGATTGCATTTGGAAGAAGATGATTTGGCGGTACTGATTGGTTCGCAGGCAGTGAAAGAGTTACATCAACTTCGTCATAAGAAACTTGAACCTGATACCAGTAGTGTATCCGCTGAGGCGTTATTTGCAGAGCATCAGTATGTCAGTTATGACGGTAGCTTGGATGATGGCCGACTAAGCCACTGGCTGCGTAAAGATAACAAACTTAATAAGTTACTTAGTGCACCTGTTCTGGTGGCAACCATCGACCATTTAATTCCGGCTACTGAAGGAATTCGTGGTGGGAAGCAAATTGCACCCATGCTGAGATTACTCACTTCTGATCTGGTGTTGGATGAGCCGGATGATTTTGATATTAACGATTTACCGGCTTTATGCAGGTTAGTGAACTGGGCCGGGTTGCTTGGTTCGCGGGTATTGCTTTCATCCGCCACATTGCCGCCGGCGTTAATTCAGGCGTTGTTCAATGCTTATCGGGCTGGACGGCAGGATTACCAGCTAGCATGTGGTCAGCCGGGTGCTCCGGTAAATATCTGCTGTGTCTGGTTTGATGAATATGAAACAGCACAACAGGATGTGACTAATGCACAAGAGTTTAAAGATCAGCATGATGCCTTTGTCGTTAAGCGCATTGTTCGTTTGGAAAAAAAGGTGCCATTGCGTAAAGCTGAATTAGTGCCGATAACGGTTGAGAAGCATAAAGATGAGGTGGCGATCCAAGCCATGGCAAAGGTGATGCATCACTCCATGTTGAGATTGCGTGAGGAACATCATCAAATCCACTCATCGGGCAAAACTGTTTCTATTGGTTTAATCCGTATGGCAAATATCGATCCATTGGTTGCTGTAGCACAGCGGTTATTGCAGATACCATCCCCTAAAAATGTACGCATTCATTATTGTGTTTATCACAGTCAGCATTCTATGGCGATACGCTCCCATATTGAACACCGGCTGGATTCCACGCTGACACGTTACGATGAAGAAGCGCTGTGGCAAGTGGCAGAAATCCGTAAGGCATTAGAAGAGACACCGGAAAAGCATCATATTTTTGTGGTGGTGGCCACCTCTGTTGCAGAGGTTGGTCGGGACCACGATTATGATTGGAGTATTGCTGAACCCAGTTCAATGCGTTCGCTGATACAGCTTGCCGGACGTATTCAACGCCACCGGCAAGAAGAGCCAAAGATACCCAATCTGCATATTCTGGTGAAAAACTATAAGGCACTTAAAGCGACTCATTTAGAACATCCGGTTTATTGTCGTCCAGGATTTGAGTCGAAAGATTACCTCCTTGCCAGTCATGATTTAGGCGAGTTATTAGAACATGACCAATATGAGCTAATCAGTGCATTACCAAGAATAAAGAAACGCGATAATGCTGGAGAGTGTTCACCTTTTAAAAATTTGGTTGATCTTGAACATCAACGTTTGTGGGAAGAGCTTCAAGGTAATCCTAATGATGAATATCGTTATTGTGCTGCTTTCTGGTGGCGTGAACAGGCTTCATGGTGTGCGGAATTACAGCGTCATAAGCCGTTTCGTCAGTCTGAGCCCGATGAGTTGCATTATCTATGGCTTGAAGAAGAGGGTGAAAAAGCGAAGTTTATGGCGTTGGACAGCGGCCCGGCAGGAATAAAAGCAAATGGATCTTTTGATTATATCTCGGAATTATCGTTTGCGCCGGGTGTGAGTAGCTGGATTGAACTTGATACTGAGACGATTTATCAGCATTTGGCCGATATTTATGAGATAGAGTTAAAGGATGTTAGTTTGCGTTTTGGTGAGATTTGCCTTAGGAAAAAAGATGACGGAGAAGCATGGCATTATCATCCGTTTTTAGGCGTTTTTGGCGCACTCAGTTGAATAGTTATTATATCTTGGATTTTTTTGGTTTAATTATCTATAAATTCCAATTTTATTAAATTCTAATTCTGATAACTATATGGGTGGTGACCGGGTAGCTGCGATCACCGCCAACTTTTAGAGTTTTCCTGCGGCAGTCAGAGCGGCATGGATGGTTTTAAACGGCAGCAACAGAGATAAAGGGGTATCTAATAATGGGACAGCACCGAAACTGGCGTACCACCTTGCGACTTGCTCATTTTTGGCGTCAATCAAAAGCGCGATTCCGCCCACTTGTGTGGCAACCAAAAGGCTGCGTCGTCCTGCTGCAAGTAACAACTGTCCACCGAGTCTTTGTCCTTGTGCTGAAACATCCACTGCTAGGCGGCCAAGCCGAAATACGGGCACTTCATGCCGGGCCAGACTACGTTTAATCACCTTCGGTGTACGTTCGTAAGCGATGGATGCCGGACTTAAACTGTAGTAACCCAGTACCTTTTTATTATTGTCGCTGACAGCAAGGTAGGTTTTCGCTCCTCCTTTCTCATGGCTCTGCCTTGCGTGGCGACGTAAAAACTGATCCAACGCATCATCACCACAGTTGAAGGCTGCTCGGTCATGATGCTTGCTTATGGGTTCTTCGTGCCAGGTCTGTAGAGTCATGATTGTTTCGGCAAGGCAAATGCTGCGGCCATTAATTTATCATTGGGTGCCGGTGGATTATCCAAAAGATTCAGTACATATAAACTGTCTCTTTCAGTCAGTTCCATCCGTTCATTTTCATCGATGACCTTTCGTGCGACCGATACCGCATTGCGGATCACAAACTCAGTCAAGTTAATGTGTTGTAAAGCAGCAGCACGCATTAATAGTGACTTTTCTTCTGAGGCAATCCGTAACGACATACGGTCATTAGTTTCTATTGGGATCTGAGGCATGGTTAAGCTCTCCTATCTGTACGTATTTAAATAGTACATTGAAGGAGGGGAATGAACAACATATACGTATTGAATGTGTACGTATGTGATGTCAAATACGGTGATTTTTGACACCGCATATACGAACGATTTTAGGATGGAGGGATAAAAAAGCTGGCGGTGATCATAGCTACCCGGCCACAATCCCTGGGCGGAGATTATTATATCATGAGGGGAAAGTTGATTTATGTTGTATTTTTTGTAGTGTTGTTAGGGTGTGTAAATATTGATCATCATGAGCTGAGTATGATGAAGAAACAAAAAAATGTACATGTGTCGCTTTGTAGAGTTGTCTGTGTCTGATCATGGAGAGTGACAGTTACTTGTATGGGCGCACCCGTACGGGTGCGCCGCTACCTGTGCGGTAGTCGAATTGGTTTCTACTGAAGAAGAAAGGAACATATTTCTAAGCTACTTGAACAGTAGTGTATGCATGATAAATATTTAGAAGACTAAATTCCACATTAGAGTTTATACTTAAGAATAAAGATACATAGGTGTTGATCTGGTTGGTGGCAGAGAGTAAGATGCATCTGTAAGTCACTAACATTCGGACAACAGCTATGAAAAGAAGATCTAATAGGAAACAAGGAAAAGTAGGAAATTTACTGAGTATGGTCATTATGTTGCTCATATATTTGCCAACTGTAACTGACTTCCATGAGGAATCAATTGTTACTCAAGGTCAAAAAACGCTCACGACATCAGTTTCGATTGGTCAAAATTTCACCAGCTAGTAGGCTAATTGACTAATAAGCACGATGCTATCTTTCCATTTTTAGGGAGATAGCGCACTCTGATAACCATTTTGATAAGGTAAATAAGAGGCTATGAATGAGAGTGGATTGAGTCGATTTATTATCGATTATATAGAAAGCCGTAAACAGCCAAAGTTGGAGGTCTTTGATAAAGAGGCGGAAAGGAGACTGACGAAGTTAACTTCAGCAGAGGAGATCTTGGTTATTCAACAAGAGATTGCCGAACAGCGCAAGGAATTGGAAGAGCACTATGAAACTAGAAATTGGCTAGATGATGCTGCAAATCGGGCAAAACAAATTAGCCTAGTAACACATGCTCTGAAATTTACCCATAGCGATGCAAAAGGCAGTAGTATTTTTGCAACATCAGTAAGTAAGGAAGAAAATATTGAATATCTTTCTACTACAGCTTTGTATAAACCTGCGATAGATGCTGTGGGAAACGCCGCCGCTCTTGATATTGCAAAGTTATTGCAAACAGAATATCAGGGAGATTCATTAGTGGCGTCTCTGAATCGGAGTGATTTTTCGGCCTTGGTTGAACTGGCGGAAGACGAGCAACAGCTTGAACGGTGGATTAACGGATTCCGACAAGCTTTGTCAGATGAAACACTCTCTTCACATAAACTGGCAAAACAGCTCTATTTCCCCGTCAGCTCCAATGAATATCATTTATTAAGCCCGCTATTTTCGTCATCTTTGGTTCATGCTATGTATCAGCGTATTGCTGAAGCCCGCTTTGGTGAATCTTCTAAAGAAATTAATAAGGCAAAGAAAGAAGAACGTTGGCACTCTGAAGCTAGAGTGATTTATCCCAATACTGCTGTACAGAATATAGGTGGAACTAAGCCACAAAATATCTCTTATCTTAATAGCGTACGAGGTGGACGAACTTGGCTTTTATCTTGCTCTGCACCCAACTGGCAAGGTAGCACTAAACTTCCGAAACGGTACAGATCTATTTTCGAACAGCGTAGTCAGTTCACTCTGTTGTCTTATACCACTGTCAGGTTGATGCGGCAATTTCTATTTAGTACACAGAAACGTACGGAAGAAACTCGGCGGAGTTGTCGGGCATATGTTGAAGAAATTATTGAGATTTTATTTAACTATGTCGCTAGCGTACAGGATCAGGTTGAGTTTAAAGGTTGGAGTAAGGATTGTGATTTAAAACGTGCTCAGCAGCTTTGGCTCGATCCCTATCGTTGTCAACAAGATAAAGCATTCCAATTTGAACGCGAAAATGGTGACTGGAAAAAAGAGATTGCCGACGATTTTGGTTTCTGGTTGAACAACGAATTGCGTCATGAACGGTTAGAAGTTGGGTTGACTGAACGTAATGAATGGGCCTCTGTGTTTAAAAACCGGTTACGTGAATTTGAGGATGAATTGCCAGAGGGACCGCTATGAGTTATTTAATTATTTTGCGCCATATTAAAGTGGAAAACGCGAATGCTATTGTGGGCTTAACCTATGGTTTTCCGGCGATTACTCATTTTCTTGGGTTTACTCATGCACTTTCACGCAAACTACAACAAAGTCATGACCTAAGATTGGAAAATTGTGGTGTGATTTGTCATAACCACCAGCTTCATGCTTATCAATCTGATCCGATTAGGGATAAAGTTTTTGCATTAACCCGTAATCCGTTAACTAAAGAAGCAAAAATGGCGGCATTTAATGAAGAAGGCCAAATGCATATGACGGTTTCTTTATTAATCGAGTGCTTTGGTGAAATTGAAAACGGTGACGAAGGAACTAAGAATTTAGAAAAACATTTATGGGAGATCTGCCAAACTCAGAGGCTAGCAGGCGGCACTATTACCGGAATTGCTAAAGTAGATGTTATTGCTTTTCCGCAGCAAGAACAGGAAACCCGTAAATTAATGCGCCGTCTGTTGCCGGGGTTTGCCTTGTTGGATCGCTCAGAGTTATTAGCCAATCACTACGAGGAATTAAAGCAAAGCAACCCACAGGCAGAAATGATTGACGCCTGGCTTGATTTCGTTGCTATCAAAATGCGGGCTATTCCTAAGCAGGAAGATAAACAACCTGAAATTGGTGACCCGGCATCTTGGGAATATATCCCTAAACCGGCTTCTGGGTATCTAGTCCCTCTAATGACTGGTTATCAGGCTATATCGCCGTTATATCCCGCATGGAAAGTAGAAAAAACCCGTGATCCCAATACGCCATTTTGTTTTGTTGAAGCAATCTATGGGGTAGGCGAGTGGCGAAGCCCGCACCGTATTAATGATATTCGTCAGTTGCTTTGGTGTCATCATTACCAAGAGGGTGTTTACCGATGTTGCAATCAGCAGGCTGTTGCCCGTCAATCTAAACCCAATAAAAAAGTAAGAATCGACTGATTAATTTAAAAAAGGATATTCATATGTCTAAATCAACCATTAAAACGGCTTCTGTACTGGCGTTTGAACGTAAACTTTCTAATTCTGATGCGATAATGTTTGCTGGAAATTGGGAACAGATCAGTGGCGAATGGAAGCCTATTGTTATTCAGGAAAAAGCCGTCAGAGGAACGATTTCTAACCGCTTGAAAAATGCGTTGACGAGTGATCCAGCTAAACTGGATGCGGAAATTCAAAAAGCAAACCTGCAACGCGTTGATGTCGCTGCATTGCCTTTTGATGCCGATACCCTGAAAGTCAGCTTTACATTACGGGTATTAGGTAATCTTGCTATACCGTCTGTATGTAATGATCAGGATTATCAGGCTGAACTGGCAAATGTAATCAACGGTTATATTGCCGAGCAGGGTTTTAAAACACTCGCTGCACGTTATGCCGAAAATCTGGCTAATGGACGGTTTTTGTGGCGTAACCGGGTTGGTGCAGAAGAAATTAAGGTTTGTGTTAAAGGTAAGAGTGGCGAATGGTGGGAGTTTAATTGTGAAGATTTCAGTTTACGTGCATTCGGTAAGGTAGCAGGTAATTTAGCTAAACTGGCTGCTGAAATTGAAGAAGGGTTGGCGGGTGGTGGATCAACATTTTTCAACGTTGAAGCTTTTGTTCGCTTAGGTTGTGGTCAGGAAGTTTTCCCTTCTCAAGAATTAGTTCTCGACAGCAACAGTAAAAAAAGCAAAGTGTTGTATCAGGTCAATGAGATTGCTGCGTTGCACTCACAGAAAGTAGGTAACGCGCTTCGCACCATTGATTCGTGGTATCCAGACGCATTTGAGCTGGGGATCGGCCCAATTGCGGTTGAACCTTATGGCTCTGTAACTAGTCGGGGTAAGGCTTATCGTCAGCCTAAAGTAAAAATGGATTTCTATACTTTGCTGGATAACTGGGTTGTTAAAGGAAAAGTGCCAGAAGTAGAGCAACAACACTACGTTATGGCGACGTTGATTCGTGGTGGTGTTTTTGGTGAGAAAGGTGAATAAGGGGATACGATGGATTATTACCTCGAAATCCGTGTCCTGCCCGATCTTGAATTCGGTCAGCAAGATCTTATGGCGGCGCTGTTTGCTAAGCTGCATCGAGCCTTGGGGCAGGCAGGCAATGGGCGGATTGGTGTCAGCTTTCCCCGAGTGGGAAAAACGTTGGGGAACACGCTAAGGATTCACGGTGCAAGCGAAGCGCTGAACGATTTACAGGCGTTACCTTGGTTAAAAGGACTCAGGGACTATACTGAAGTGGTTGATATCCAACCGGTGCCTAAAAACACGCAGTATCGTTGTGTTAGCCGGGTGCAGGTCAATAGTAGCGTAGAGCGGCTTCGTCGCCGTTCGGTTAAAAAGGGGTGGTTAACGGAGGAACAAGCCCGACAACGTATTCCAATAAGCAAAGAACAACGTACTGATTTACCGTTTCTGAACCTCAAAAGTCTGTCATCAGGACAAAGCTTTCCGTTGTTTGTTGAACAGGGACCAATAGAAGACAGACCAACGCCAGGAATTTTTAGCTCTTATGGATTAAGTGCGTCAGCTACTATACCCTGGTTTTGACCCTTTTTTAGCGGCTAATCATAACCTTTTGATTTATTTAAGAGATTAGCCGCTGCTTATAAAAAGGGTTTTTCTGCTTTTTTTAACTATGCTCTTTAATAATCAGTAGGTTAAAGCTAATATCTAACAGTTCACTGTCGCACAGGCAGCTTAGAAATAGGGGATGCGGCGATGTTATGCCTTGTATTTGTTCACTGTCGCACAGGCAGCTTAGAAAAGTAAGCGGAAGTAGGGCAATTAATTGCCTTTATCGAAGTCCATAAATCATTAACAGAGAGTTGAAAAGAAATCAGCACATAAAAATATTATCTGGATAGGTTGGTGTTTAAGTGTTTTCTCGTTGTTATTTTATGAAGAAAACCATAAAAATAACGCAATAAGAAAATGGGTAAAACGGTTAATTTGGCAGGATTTAAGCCATTCCTTTCTTATATCTTTATTGTGATTTAACGCTAAAACCAATTTATGTCGTTATTTTTCCACGCTATTTTCGCTTTCGGTTAATGCTTAAATATCGTCAAGCCGTTATAACCTTTATGGTCGATTAATTTACTGGACTTTTCACCCTTGTTGATGCAATAAGGCGTTATTAAACATCAGAGAAAACCAATTAACCGATAACATATTATCTGAAATTTTCGATGATGCGAAAACCCCTTTCATTTTTTAAATGGATTTGTCAGCAATCCCGATTATCACTGTGTAGTTATCATCAATGATAAAATTGGTTAATAGAAGCTTTTACTCTTTCAGCTAAGATTAAATATACCTTATCTGAATGTGATAAAGCAGGTGTTAAGAAAAGCTATTTTTTGTCTATCAATGTGGTTTTAACATCTGGAAAAAATGGTAAGCGTATCACGAATAAGCAGGAAAAAACTTTAATTATTAAAGGTAAACCAGAAGTGATTAAGGACTTTTTTAAAGCAGATAAAAAATTCAATGTTATATTGACATTGGAAGAGAAAATATCAGGAAAAACGGGTTTTAAATTTATTTAATAAGATGACAAAATGACAGAGTTAACTAATTAACAAGAATATGCGATTGTATCAAAACATTTAACAGGATTAACCGTATTAAGGAGATTTGCTCAAATAAAAGATTCTGAATGGCTGCAATAGGTTTACGAGAAATTAACGATAGTCGTTGACGAAAGCCGGAAAGCCGGAAAGCCTTTAGCTATTACTCTTTCTGGTCTTAAACCTAAAACATCAAATACAGGAAAAGGAAAAACGAGAAAACCTAAGTATCAGTTTAATGAAAATGGAGAAGTACTCACTACTCATCCTTTTAATATTATTCACTTTCTCTTTTTGCTTGCGTTTCTCTTTTTTAGCGATCGCAAGCGCCTTTTTATCGGTGATTAACTCCGTTATCCGTCAGCTAAGGGTTAAAAAAATAGGCCCCCACTTATTTTACATTTATCTAACCTGCCATGACTATTTAAAAATGCAACTACAGAGATATGAAAGATTTTATATAAAGGGAGGATTTAACTCAATAAATGAAGCCTTTTAGCAGGACATTTAATTGCCTTTAATCGAAGTCCATAAATCATTAACAGAGAGTTGAAAAGAAGTCAGCATATAAAAAATATTATCTGAATAGACTGGTATTCAAGCGTTTTTTCGCAGTTATTTTATGAATGAAATTATAAAAATAATGCAATAAGAAATGAGTTAAGCGGTTAATTTGGCGGGATTTAAGCCTTGAAAAAAATGGGTGATTATCCGAAAAAACATAAAGGGATATTTTTATATCATCAGGCTATTTATTTTCTGATCTATGAAAAAAATAAAGGGTGGATTGATTAAAACTGCTCAGGATTGACGGTAAAATAGCGTCAGTAAAGATAAAAGTAGGTGTGATTAATACGTTGGTTAAATGTAAAAAATGATATTCCATGATGATTAAACTTAATAAAAAGTGGGCGTCAAAAGTGGTAAAAAATCCAGAGCGGGATTTAGCTTAAAAAACACTTCTCCCTCTATTTAATTCTATTGATATCTAAGTATTAAAAGGATGAAATTATCAAAAAACAGTGTTTGATTTTTTTCACAAAGTTAAATCCCGCCCTGACATTTATTATGCAAAACTGTGATACTTTAAATATTCCAGTTTAAACTGGCTTTACACTATTTTAACCCACCAATAGCATGGCTTTTCTACGGTTTGATTTAAGTCGTTACTTTTTATACCTTTATTGTGATTTAATGCTAAAGTCAATTTATATCATTATTTTTTTACGCTATTTTCGCTCTCGGTTAACGCTTAAATATCGTTAAACCACCATAATCTTTATGGCTGATTAATCCACCAGACCTTTCACCCTCGTTGATGTAATAAGGCGTTATTAGGCATTGCAGAAAAGCCAATCAACCGACAACACAGTATGTGAAATTTTCGATGATGCGAAAAACCCCTTCATTTTTTAAATGGATTTTTCAGTAGCCAGAGAGTTTTGCTTTATTAGCAAAACTCTTTTTCTCTTATAATTTTGTATCAATAATGGGTGTTGAGTTTTTTACTTTAGGCAATCGCTGGGAGATCAAGAATTATATGCCCATAGGAAAATAATTTGGCTTTTCCCAGCAAATGTACTCGATCTCCGTGCAATTCACACACAATGTCTCCTCCGCGCTCTGACAATTGACGTGCATACAACCGCTGTTTATTTAAACGGTCACCCCAAAATGGAGCGAGTACACAATGTGATGAGCCGGTTACCGGATCTTCAGGCACGCCCTTAGCGGGTGCAAAGTATCTGGAAACAAAGTCAATTTGTTGTTCTCCTGGGGCAGTTATGGCAACTCCAGGTAAAGGTAAGGCGGCTATTTTGTCAAAATCAGGGTTTGTATTCAGAATTTGTTCTGCGGTTTCGAGTAAACAAATGTAGCGGTTATGAGAGACAAGAAGCTCGGATATTTTCTGACCGAGTGCATTTTCAATATCGGCTTGCAGAGCGGACTCTTTTTTGTAGGTAGCTTTGGGTAAATCAAGTGTATAAACCCCGTTTTCATGAGAGACGCTGAGAATCCCAGCGCGAGTCTGGAAGGCAATAGGATTATCAGTAACGGATAGATGTTCAGCGATAACGAAAGCTGTTGCTAATGTTGCGTGCCCACATAAATCAACTTCAACTTTTGGTGTAAACCAACGTAAGTGATTACCAACTAAAAAAGCCGTTTCGGAGAGATTTATTTCCGCAGCAATAGATAATAGCACTTCATCTGGAAGCCAATTATCTAATATAACCACAGCGGCGGGGTTGCCAGAAAAGGGGTGATTTGTAAATGCATCAACATGATAGATGGGTAGTGAAGTCATTTGATTCTCTCTCTTAAGCCGAGTTGATTATAGAAAGGGTGTCGGTATTCTGATTCAAAAATTAATCGCTAGTTTATAATACTCATATGTAATATATAAAAAAGAGTAAAATGTTTAGTTTTAAGATATTTAACCCGTTTACCGAAATGTTGAGTATCGTTATGTTAACTAGAGATTGGATGCTATTTTTGACCTTTTTTTATTAGCTAATTATAACTTATTGATTTATTTAAGAGATTAACATCTGTTTAAAAAAAGGGTTTTTCTCCTTTTTGTCACTTTGCTCTTTAATAATCAAGAGATTAAAGTTAATATTCAACAGTTCACTGCCGTACAGGCAGCAGCGCACACAAGCAGCTTTATTCCGCCATGCGATCCGTAGTTCACTGCCGTACAGGCAGCAGCGCACACATCTTTGTTATAAACCGCCATTGATTCATCGTTCACTGCCGTACAGGCAGCAGCGCACTAGTAACACATGCTCTGAAATTTACCCATAGCGTTCACTGCCGTACAGGCAGCAGCGCACTCAATTGAGTGCGCTATAAAGAAAGAAGGATCTTACTTCCTGGCGATATGTCTCAATTCTTATGCTTCTGAGCATACACTTCACTGTTAACCCATTGATGGTCTTTCTCCCAGGTAAATAGCCACTTGCGGGTTGGTCCGGCCATGACATTGAGATAGTAGTTGTTATAACCGGCAATGGTTGCCACTGGGTGATAGCCTTTGGGAACCATTACCACATCTTTGTTATAAACCGCCATTGATTCATCCAGTGAACAGTCATCGGTATAGACTCGTTGCATACAAAATCCCTGCGCTGGGTTCAGGCGATGGTAATAGGTTTCCTCCAGATAGGTTTCCTGTGGTTCATTGTCCGTATCGTGTTTGTGGCTGGGGTAGGAGCTGGTGCAGCCTTCATCGGTGAAGACTTCGACCACTAATAAGCTATCAGCAGGTTTGTTATCCGGCAGGATATTGTGAACATAGCGCTGGTTGCAGCCGCTCCCGCGTTTTTCTGCGTCAATATCCTGCGGTGTAATCAGGCGAGTTGGGTAATTTCCTTTACCCGGAGCCTGACACACCGCCAGTTCGAGAGCTGTATCGGCAATAACCTCAACAGATTCACCTGCGGTGATATAGACGGCATAGGGCTTTTTGCGTTCAAATGGCTCCATGCGATCACCAATATGCGCAAATTTCTGATGTGGCGTGATAACCGTGGCTTTCCCTGTCACCAGCACCAGACACGTCTCATTTTCTGATGCGGGTAATGTGATTTTCTCACCTGTGGTTAACTCATAAACATCGAAGTGGACATATTTCCAGTTTGCAGATACCGGTGTGATATGTTGAGTTCGTTTATTCCGATCCGGTGCATGATATTTTGATAGTAATTTGGACATATTATCTACCCTCAGTATTGCTTTTGATTAAAACAATCCGGCGTCTCTGGCAAATTTGTGTAAATTGTTATAACCCATCGTTGCGTAGGTGAGTGGGTGAGCAACAGCCGGATCTTGTTCTGCTTCAACCACCAGCCAGCCTTGATAAGGGTGTTTTTTCAGTACCTGAAAAATTGAAGGATAATCAACACAACCATCTCCCGGTACGGTAAATACGCCACTCAGTACAGCATCAAGAAAACTGGTTTTGCGGTTTTTCACATCTTTGAGTACATCAAGGCGAATATCTTTACAGTGAACATGGTTGATGCGTTTCGCCCAACGTTCCGCGACTGCCAGTGGATCAGCGCCAGCAAATGTCAGATGGCCGGTATCCAGCAACAATCCAACTTCTTCACCGGTATTTTCCATCAGATAATCAACATCTTCCGCAGTTTCAATTACGGTTCCCATATGATGGTGATAAGCAATTTGAACCCCTTGTTCTTGAGTGTAACGAGCAAATTCAGTCAGTTTCTCTCCATATTCTTGCCAGCGATCAGCGGGAAATTGAGGACGAAGATGAACCGGCTTGCTCTGATCGCCGTGAATGCAGTTTGTCACTTCAGCAAATACCATCACATTAGCCCCCAGTTCGCGTAACAGCGTCAGGTGAGAGTGTGCCGCTTTAATCTCTTCTGCGACCGAACGGGTCAGTAATTCGCCGGAGTACCAACCGGATACCAGTTTTAGATCGTGCGCGGCAAGAATAGGGCCTAATATGCTGGCCTGACGAGGGAATTTATTGCCCAGTTCAAAACCGGTAAAGCCTGCCTGACGGCCTTCGGTTAAACAGGTTTCCAGGGACGTTTCTGCGCCGAGAGTGGGTAAGTCGTCATTGGTCCAGGTCAGAGGGTTGATACCAAGCTGCACAGTCATGATGAGTCTCCTGTAAGATGAAATAATTTTGTTATGTTCCTATCCGCGCTGACGCCACAAACTAATCAGGTTGTGATAGTTAGTTTTTATCTGTTGAATCAATTCGTTATCATCAATTTCATTTTTTAGCCACTGTAGCGATGGCTGGCCGAATAGGGTTCTTCCGACAGCAAAACCTTTGACGATAGATTTTCCGGCTGCGGCATTGAAACCCGCTTTTAGCTCTTCTTGTGGAGCATCAAGACCAAGAATAACTACGCCGCGGCAATATGGATCCCGTTGCTGGATGAAATGGTTAATCTTGTCCCAGCTATCGGCGTTGAGAGGAGGAAGTTTCCACCAGTCCGGTTTAATGCCAAGGTTATAAAAGCGTTTGAGCGCACGGATGTAGTATTCATCTGAATGTTCCATTTCCGCAGGTAAAATCACTTCCAATAAAAGTTCATGGCCGGATTTACCGCAGGCGGCATAAATTTCTTGAATTTTTTTCTCTTGTGCTAGGCGAAGAGGGTGAGCATCTTCCGGATGGAAAAACACCAGACATTTTACGATGTGTTCCAGCGGCCAGTCGATAAGTTGGGAGCCGATGCTGCCATGTTCCAGACAGAGCGGGCGGGAGCCAGGTAGTTCAATTGGCCGGCCTATCCACCAACCCTGACCAGTCATTTCATTTAAAACATCCTGACCAAAAGTGCTGTCACATAACAGACCCGCTTTTCCTTGTAATCCAGCTTCTGCGGCAACTTCCCGGCTGGCACGCAGTAAAAGTCGTTTTAATAATGGAAGACGTTTGATACTGGCATCTGCTTGACGGGCCATTTCGATAAATTGGATTCGGTGGTCAAATGCCATCACGCACAGTTCATCCCACTGATTTTTACGGGCGCCAATACGGTGTAGGTGATTCAGTGTTTCATCCAAATCAGGGCGTAGCACCTGATTGGCTCGCGATAGATAGTTATCAAGCTCTTTTTTATTTGGCATGGCGGGAGCACACCCATGACGGGAAACGACTAATGCACCACAGGCATTTGCATAGGTACAGGTTTTTTCCCAGCCTTCGTCATTAAGATAACCCCGTAACAGGCCAGACATAAAAGCATCCCCCGCACCCAGTACATTGAGAACATCAATCTGAACTCCCTGTACGGTAATGCCATCATCCAGATTATCAGGGATTACAGCGGTAAAAACAGAACATCCCAGTGCTCCACGTTTGCAGACCAGTTCAGCCGAAGTCTGCTTACGGATATTGCGTAGTGCTTTGATGGTATCGGTGGAACCACCCGCAATGTGGAACTCTTCTTCTGTTCCAACAATCAGGTCAAACCGCGATAACACTTCCTGTAACTGGGCTGTTACCTGTTCTGATTCGATATAACGGGTTTCACCATCGCCCAGAGAAGTCAGCCCCCAAAGTACAGGGCGATAATCAATATCGATAACCGTTTTCACACCATGACGGCGGGCGTAGTCAAGGGCAGTCAAGACTGCATCGCGGGTATTCGGATGAGAAAGGTGCGTCCCAGTAATTGCCAGACAACGGGCTGATGCAATGTATTCTTCGCTGAAATCATCACGGGTAATTGCCATGTCGGCGCAGTTGTCACGATAGAAGATCAGCGGAAAAGTTGTTTTATCTTTGATCCCCAGAAGCACCAGCGCAGTAAGACGCTCTTTGTCAGTGATTAGATGGCTGGTATCACAGCCAACACTTTGTAACTCTTCCCGGAGGAAACGCCCCATATGTTCATCACCGACTCTGGCCAGCATGGAAGATTTAAGTCCCTGACGGGCAGTACCATAGGCGACATTACCGGAAGAGCCACCAAGATATTTTGCAAAACTTCCCATGTCTTCCAGTCGAGCACCGATTTGCTGACCATACAAGTCAACGGCAATTCTGCCCATACAGATAACATCAAACTTTTTTGTCTGATCCATTGAACAACTCCTTATTGAGTACAACATCAAGTGTTGATATGGTGTGCGCCGATAGTGGAGCGTAATAAGAAAAATTAATTAATTTCAGTGACATTTACCCAACGTTGTTCTTTATAAGAATGGGCAATAGCATCCAGAATGCGCGAGACTTTCCAGCCTTCGGTAAAATCCGGCCACATCTCTTGATTGTTGGCGATGCCATTAATTAGGTCCCTGATTTCCACTGTTTTTTGATCATTGAAGCCGATGCCATGACCTGCGCCGTTGCAGAATGGGGCGTAATCGGGGTGTTCCGGGCCGACAAGAATAGTTTTAAAACCTTGGCGGTTTGCAGGTTCATCGTGGCGGTAAAGTTTTAATTCAGCCATTCTTTCCTGTGTGAAACTCAAAGTACCTTTTGTTCCTGTGATGACGTAGTTCAATCCCATTTTTCGGCCACAGGCAACACGGGAAGTTTCAATAATACCCATTGCTCCGCTGTTGAAACGCACCATCGTATGCGCTTGGTCTTCGTTTTCTACCGCCGCCATGATGTCGGAACCTGTTTCTTTCGGGCGTTTTTTAACGACGATTTCCATATCCCCGCAAACAGTTTGAATATCTCCGACCAGATATTGCGCCATATTGATGATATGAGCAGCAAGATCACTCAATGCACCTAATCCAGCTTGATCTTTGAAACAGTGCCAGTGAATAGGCGTGAGGGGATCAGCCATATAATCTTCGTTATGAGTGCCGTAGAAATGAACGATTTTACCGATTTCACCATTTGAAATGATCTCTTTAGCCAGTTGTGCAGTGGGGTTTTTCATATAGTTAAAACCTACCAGTGTTTTCACTCTGGCTTTTTTGGCTGCTTCGGCCATTAATTTTGCATCAGTTGAATTGAGTGCCAGCGGTTTTTCGCAATAAACATGTTTGCCGTGTTTGATCGCTTCGAGCGCCATCTCTTTATGCAGGAAGTTGGGTGAGCAGATATCGACAACATCAATATCAGGATCTGCCACTAATTCGCGCCAATTATCGGTAAAGCGCCGGAAACCTAATGTTTCAGATCGTTTTGCTGCAAGCTCAGTAGTCACTTCCGCTACCATTTCACGAACGAGTCTGCCAGCCAGAGGGAAAACCGTCGGCGCTTGTGCATAAGCAATGGCATGTGCGCGCCCGATGTAACCAGTACCGATTAAGCCGATACGAATCTCTTCCATTATTGTTTCTCCACATTAAAGCTGACAAACCGTTTGTTGTGTACAGTAGGTGCTTGAGTGTTTTTTAACCTTTCTATTGTCGCATACCCGTTATATGAAATATTTATTTCAAATTCAATATAATTGGAAATATTAATTCTTGTTTGTGATCTGATCAGGATTTCTGAGGTAACATAGCGTTATATATAGTTAATTTTTTAATAAGTTGCATATTTTCCAAAGATAAAGGATGAATATAAGTGGATGGATGAAATTTTTATTTCATCTTTATTTTGGTGTATGTGGAAAGTGTGTGTTGGCTTTAGTTAAGCCATCTCTTCCCTGCAATAAAGGGAAGAGATTTTTCTATTGTTTCCTAAACAGAGCACTACCCATTTTATAGAATACATAAAGCAGTATTAATGTCGCCATCAGATAATAAATAATCATTATTATTGTGGGAACATTATGTGCGAGAAATACGTACATAGAAATCGACCCCAGAACAATTAACCATGCAACAGGTTTCACCATAGACCACGGTGTAATATCTACCTGCTCGGTATAAACATCTTCAAATGGTTTGGCTGGGAAGAAGTAGCCAATAGCCAGCATGAAAATAACATTGAGGATAAATAAAATACCGACTAAATGAAAGAAATGCAGGTCAATTTTTAAAATGAAGTTACAGATAATATAAGCGGACATACCGAATAACAGGCCGAGTTTAGCGGCAATAGGAGGTACACGTTTAGTCAGCAAACCAACCAATACCACACTAAGAATGGGCGCGTTAAAAATTCCCTGTAATTGTTGAATAAGATAGAACAGACCATCCGGCGCATTAGCAACTAATGGGGCAACAATCATGGTTGTTAAAGCTAACCCAAGTCCCAGATATTTACTGACAGCGACTGTTTGAGCTTCAGTGGCTTTTTGGTTGATTCGTTGTCTGTAGATATTAACGATAAAAAGTGTTACAGATGAATTAAGTCCGCCACTGAATGTGGAGAATACGGCACCGACAACGACAGCCGCAAAAAAGCCAACCAATATTTCAGGCAGAACCAGATGTACCAATTGTGGATAGGCATTATCTGGGTTGTCTATTTGTCCTTTGAAAATATGGAACGCAATAATGCCTGGTAGAATAATAATGGATGGAATAATGAGTTTAAAGAAGGCACATAACATGACGCCTTTTTGCCCTTCGGCCAGGTTTTTTGCACCAAGGGCTTTCTGAACGATTGATTGATTGGTACACCAGAAAAACATATTGGAAATAATTAAGCCGGTGAATAACGTGGAGAAAGGAACCAGTGAATCCTCACTGCCGATAGAGTTAAATTTATCAGGGTTAGTCTGGTAAACCTCAACTAATCCTTGCCAGGCATTGCCACTGCCGACATAGAGCAGGGCAAAAATTGTTACCATTAATCCTCCAACGATTAAGCCGACTCCGTTAATCGTATCCGCGACTGCAATCGCTTTAATACCACCAAAGATAGCGTAAATGGCACCTAATCCACCGACACCCCAAACCATAATCCATAAGGCTGTGGTTTTATCGACACTGAATACATTTGAAACCTGGAATAAACTTTCTAATGCAATTGCACCGGTATACAGCACAATGGGCAGCAATGAAATGACATACATAGCCAGGAATAATATTGAGGTAATAAGCAGGGTATTTTTGTCAAATCGACGTTCAAGATATTCAGGAATGGTTGAAATGCCGAGTTTCAGATATTTAGGCAGGAAATAAAGAGCAAATAGAACAATGGTAATAGCGGCTATCACTTCCCAGGCCATGACGATAAATCCGGTTCGGAATGCTAACCCATTCAAACCGACTAAGTGTTCTGTAGAAAGGTTCATCAGCAACATAGAACTACCGATATAAATACCAGTGAGAGAACGCCCACCAAGAAAATAGCCTTCAGTAGATTCTGTCAGACGGGCATTATGTGTTTTGTAATAAGCAAAACCAGCGACTAATAAGGTAAATCCGATAAATGAGAGAAAAGCTAACATACTATCCTCCACGCCTGATTTACGGTTTTCAGGCAGCAATGTGCTAACGGGAAAGGGGATTTTCCCGTTTTTATTGTGAAAATAAATTGTGAGTCAGTTATTCTGGTGTGGGCCCATTTTATAATTTGATTTCTTTACCGGAGTGCAGGGATTCAAGTGCTTTATCTGCCAGATAGAGTGCCTGTGCGCCGTCAAAACCGCTGCATTCTGGTGTGGACAGATCAGCCATGACATTGACGAAATGATCCCATTCAGCAATATAGGCTTCCCGGTAACGTTGCAGGAAGAAGTGCTCTGGTCTGGCTGCTAAACAGCCGGTGTTTTCCCAGAGTTCAACACTGTTTTCTTTGATGTTACCGGCACTAAGCAATCCTTTTTCACCATGTAGTTCAATCCGCTGGTCATAGCCATAACCGGAGCGGCGGCTGTTAGCGATGGTTGCCATTGCACCTGATGGGAATTTCATAACGATAAAGGCGGTGTCGATATCACCAGCTTGCCCAATTGCCGGATCAACCAGATTACTGCCTTGGGCATATATTGAGTATGGTTCTTCACCGATAATAAAACGTGCCATATCGAAGTCATGTATTGTCATATCCCGGAACATCCCACCAGAGACTTTGACGTATTCAGCAGAGGGAGGAGAGGGATCACGGGACGTAATCAACAGAGATTCGGCTTTTCCAATCGTGCCGGTATCAAACAGTGTTTTTAACCGGCGGAATTGCGGATCGTAGCGACGGTTAAAACCAATAAACAAGGGAACTTGATACTGTTTAACGGTTTCAAGGCAGTGATGAACACGATTAATATCAAGGTGAACCGGTTTTTCACAGAAGATTTTCTTGTGATGCTTTGCAGCGAGTTCAATCAGATCTGCATGAGTGTCCGTCGCCGAAGCAATAAGGACACCATGAACTTCCGGATCAGATATTGCCTGTTCAATGGCTTGTACTTTTGTCTGGTATTTCCGCGCTAAAAATTCAGCACTCTCTTGGTTTGGATCGACAACGGAATAAAGGCAGGTTTCTTTATGATTCGCGATATTCGCCGCATGTACCTGACCAATACGCCCGGCGCCAAATAGTGCAATGTTAAACATAGATGCTCCTTGATACCTGGAACTGCTGTTAGGATATTCAGGAATATATCAAATAAAACGTTTATTTCAATTTAACTATATTTAGAAATTATATTTTTGTGTGCCGGATAGCATTTTGTAATCATAATATTAAATTTGTGTTAAACAGATCACGTAAAGTAAGGTTGATACTGGCCGGAACAAACTATTTTTCCTTTAAAAACAGATAAAAATATCGATTCGATGAAGTCATTGCGACGTTTAACAATAAAGATTGAATAAAAGGATAAAGCAATGTTTTTTCGAAATAAAAATTTCAAAAATAGTATCGGAAGTTATTAGGAAAAGTGGCCTGCCAAGCGGCAGGCCGTCAACTTTTAATACTGACGTATTTTGGTTGCAATCATCTCCTTTATTTTCTTTGATGCAGATTCTATAGCTGGATTCTCGGCTACCTGCGCTGTTCCTGTTCGCCACCATGATTCATAGCCATGTGTCATGGTTTTAGGCAGCACTTTAATATCTATCAACACGGGTACGGTTTGTTTTCTGGCTTCCTGTAATGCGTAAAACAGTTGCTGTTCATCGTAAACTCTGTAACTTTTGCAGCCGTAGCTTTCTGCATTTTTGGCAAAATCGACTTTAATCAGTTTTCCATCCATATCACCGCTTTCTGGGTTCCGGTAACGGTTTTCTGTGCCAAAACTGCCCATCCCTTGGCTCATTTGCAGGTTGTTGATACAGCCGAATCCCGCGTTATCAAATAGCAACACGGTGATCTTGATATTTTCCTGTACCGCGGTTTGCAGCTCCGAATGAAGCATCATATAAGAGCCATCCCCCGCTATGGCATAAACGGGTTGGTCGGGGCAGGCTAGTTTGGCACCAATAGCCGCGGCTATCTCATAGCCCATACAGGAATAGCCATATTCAAGATGATAGGTATCCGGTTGTTTAGGTTGCCATACCCGCTGTAAATCGCCGGGTAGGGAACCGGCGGCGCCAACAATAATCGCTTCGGGTTCAAGGTGTTTATCCAGTAATCCCAATACTCTGGTTTGTATCAGGCGGGTTTGTAATGTCTGGCTGTACTCTTCCAATTTATCATCAAGATGACCGGGGATTTCTGGCGTAAAACCTTCTTGATACTGAATTTCGAACAGGCGATTTAACTCTTTTTGCCACATTTCCCGTATTTGAGAAATTTCATCCTGATAACCACTGCGATAACTTAACTGAGAGAGTTTCTCTGCAATAGCATTTAATCCTGCCCGGGCATCTGCTACAACAGGAAGCGCATCCAGTTTACAGGCGTCGAATTCCGCTACGTTGATAGTGAGAAATTCAACATCTGGATTCTGAAACAGGGATTTGGATGCGGTTGTGAAATCAGTAAACCGGGTGCCGACGCCAATAATCAAATCGGCTTCTTTGGCTATCAGGTTTGCTGCAAGACAGCCTGTTGCTCCTAAACCACCACAATTAAGTGGATGGTCGGCAACCACAGCACTTTTGCCTGCCTGTGTTTCAGCAAAAGGGATATTGAAGTTTTCTGCGAACTGACGGAAAGCTTCATGTGCTTCTGAATAGCGCACGCCGCCGCCGCAGATTAACAAGGGTTTTTTCTTGCGGCTTATTAGTGTCACCGCATCGTTGATCATGGCGACAGATGCCGGGCGGCGTTCAATACGATGGATCCGTTTTTGGAAGAAATAGTCCGGAAAATCCCAAATCTCGCCTTGAACATCTTGCGGCAGACAAATTGTGACAGCGCCTGTATCAGCGGGATCGGTCAGAACCCGCATGGCATTAATCATCGCGCTCATGAGTTGTTCTGGCCTGGAGATACGATCCCAGTAACGGGAAACAGGGCGGAAACAGTCATTTGTACTGATAGTATAGTCATGGAATTGTTCAACTTGCTGTAAAACCGGATCAGGCTGGCGGCAGGCGAATAGATCACCGGGCAGTAGCAACAGAGGGATCCGGTTAGCGGTGGCGGTTGCCGCGGCTGTTACCATATTAGCGGAGCCAGGGCCGACAGATGAGGTCACGGCAAAAATCTGTTTGCGCTTTTTCTGTTTGGCAAAACCGGTTGCGATATGAGCCATGCCTTGCTCATTGCATCCCTGGTAAATTGTCAAGTGACCGGGAGCTTGCTCCAGCGCCTGCCCTAATCCGACAACATTACCATGACCGAAAAGGGTAAAAACGCCTCTGATGAATGGATATTGTTCACCATCTACTTCCACATATTGTTGATTTAGGAATTTCACCAATGCCTGAGCGGTTGTCATTGTTGATTTGTTCATTTCACAGAACTCCACTTTATTCCATCGTTGGCATGATAAAACTGCTGGAATGATGTTCTAACCTGATACTTTCCGGCCAACGGCTGGTGACGGTTTTCATGCGGGTGTAAAAACGAACACCATCATTGCCATGAACGTTAAGTGGACCAAAAATCGAACGTTTCCAGCCACCAAAGCTGTGGAATGCCATAGGAACCGGAATGGGGACATTAATGCCGACCATACCGGCCTGTACATCTTCGCTGAACTGGCGGGCAGTTTCTCCATCGCAGGTGAATATGGCGGTACCGTTACCATACTGATGGTGATTAATTAACGTGAGTGCGGTGGCATAATCAGGCACACGGACAATGGCCAGGACCGGGCCGAAAATCTCTTCCTGATATATTTTCATCTCTGGCGTGACGTTATCAAATAGTGTCGGGCCAATAAAATAGCCATTTTCATAACCAGGAACGTTGAGTTGACGGCCATCGATCAATAG
Source organism: Photorhabdus sp. RM322S (assembly GCF_042879395.1). NCBI lineage: Bacteria > Pseudomonadati > Pseudomonadota > Gammaproteobacteria > Enterobacterales > Morganellaceae > Photorhabdus > Photorhabdus sp. RM322S. The sequence continues at coordinate 208,795 of NZ_JBHFKW010000001.1, read as the reverse complement.
GCTGGCTCCTTGTTTTTCGCCGCTGGCGATATAGTCACAGATTTTGGCTTTGTGTTGGGCCGAGATAACCGGACCCATATCATTCTCTTTACCTTCAGTCATACCGGGGCCGACAAACATTTTGTTGATCTGCTGATGTAGTTTTGCAATCAGGGCATCAGCCGTTTCATCTCCAACCGCTAATACAACAGACAGTGCCATGCAACGCTCACCTGCTGCGCCAAAAGCCGCGCCCATAATTGCATTACAAGCCATATCAAGGTCAGCATCCGGCATGAGAATACAGTGGTTTTTGGCTCCCCCCAGTGCCTGACAGCGTTTCCCATGTGCAGAAGCGGTCGTATAGATGTATTCGGCAATGGGGGTAGAACCCACAAAGCTAACGGCCTGTACTCTCGGATCAGTCAGTAGTACATCAACTGCCTCTTTATCGCCGTTGACAACATTAAATACGCCATCGGGTAAACCGGCTTGTTTAAGCAGTAGTGCCAATTCAACAGCAACAGAAGGATCTTTTTCTGACGGCTTCAATACGAAAGTGTTCCCTGTAGCCAGCGCGATGGGAAACATCCACATAGCAACCATTGCCGGGAAGTTGAAAGGGGTAATACCGGCGCAAACACCTAACGGTTGCATCAATGAGTGGCTATCGACGCCTGTTCCGGTATTAGCGGAATGTTCACCTTTTTGCAAATGAGGAATACCGCAGGCAAATTCAACAACTTCCAGGCCGCGAGTTAATTCACCGATGGCATCTGAGTAGATTTTTCCATGTTCTTCTGAAATCAGTCGCGCTAACTTGTCTATATTGGCTTCCAGTAATGTTTTGAACTGGAACATCACCCGGGCACGTTTAAGTGGTGAAGTTTTAGACCATCCACTGTAAGCCTGATGAGCAGTTTCAATTGCCTGTTCAACTTCATCGGCTGTGCTTAGTGCTACCTGACGTATCTGTTTGCCCGTTGCTGGATTGAAAACAGGAGAAAAACGGGTGCTGTGACTAGGAATGAGTTGCCCGCTGACATAATTCTTTATTTGTTCCATTCTGAGCCTCACTTGCAGATTGTAATGTTTGTACTGAATCAGAAACGTTGGTAGTAGATATATGGAATATTTATTTCGTTTTCAATGATATTTGGAGCAAAAAGCAATTGGTGTGATCGGAGTAATGTTTTTATGAATGACAGGTAATTAGGTGACTAATTAGTTGTTAATCAATGTGATGATAATAATAAATTATTGCAATTAATGGATTATATATTTCATTTTGAACTATAAAAATGAAATATGATTCATCTTGTATGGTAAAACTATTACAATTGCCGGTGATAAATTTTATGGGGGATTTATGTCTGTAGCATCGAATCTGAATGAATTTCAAGAACAAGTCCGTTCACGCTATGGTGAATTGAGTAAACGCTTGCAACAAGTAGCCCGATATGTGCTGGATAATACTAATCGTGTAGCTTTTGATACTGTTGCTGTGATAGCCAGAGAAGCTGATGTTCCTCCATCAACATTAATTCGTTTCGCTAATGCATTTTATTTCAGTGGCTTTAATGAAATGAAACAGCTATTTCGTGTACATATGGTAGAAGAGACTGCCAGTTATGCAGACAGAGCCAGATTATTCAGGGAACTGGATGGTGAGCAGGAGCCGCTGGAAGATCCACAGCATATTTTGCAGGAATTTGCTCGTTCAAATGTGCAGGCTATGCAACAGCTGGCTACCCGAACAGCCCCTGAAGATTTAAAAAACGCGGTAGACTTATTGGCTCAGGCTAAGAATATCTACATTATTGGGCTGCGCCGTTCTTTCAGTGTGGCTGTTTATCTTTCTTATGCATTGAGTCATCTGGAGTGCCGTCCGTTATTAGTGGATGGTTTGGGGGGGATGTTCAGGGAGCAGATTAACTTAATTGGGCAAGAAGATGTTGTCGTTTCAATCAGCTTTACCCCTTATGCAGAAGAAACATTGATGATCAGTGAGAGGGCGGCAAAGGCAGGGGCAAAACAGATAGTGATTACTGATAGTCAGATTAGCCCTCTTGCCAGTTTCAGTGATGTCTGCTTTGTGGTTAAAGAAGCACAGGTGGATGCATTTCGTTCCCTGTCTGCAACGTTGTGTTTAGTGCAATCTTTAGCGGTTGCTCTGGCTTATCGACAAGGGAACACTATTTAATTGTGAAATGATGTTCTTGTATTCCTGATGAACACTTTAATCATTATTAACCCGTTGGTGCCGGCGGGTTAATTTCTACCAGGTTAGTGGAAAAATCTCTGTTTAAACAAAATGTAAACCTGATATTGGTAACTGGTTTTTATACGTAAATGTTGTTGATTCCTATTGGCAATAATTATTTAATAAATGTTCGAAGTTATGGTTTTAAAGAGGGATCATACGATGATTAAAGGATCGCGTTACATTTTTGTCATTTTATCTGCAATTTCTTTCCAGGCATTTGCTTTAAATTTCCATTACAAAAGTGATATTCCGGCAGACAATAAGCCATCGGCAGAATATATGAAGCAGAGAGAAAATCTTGCGTCTAAGCATTTGAATGTGGATAAACTCACTGCGGATAATGAACTTGTGAAAAAATGGGAACAGGGAAGGCAGGTTGAAGAAACAAAAAGATATGCTGAACGCTGGCAGAATAATGAACAATTTAATCATGGATTCAATAATTCAATCCTGCGGGATATTGAGCGAGCTAATCGAATTGAACAGAACGGGGGAATGACCAGAAGTAACTTTTTTGATAGGAAGTGATCACTATTTAAAGCTATTTGAATAGTAAATTGAATGAGTTACCGAAAAAAGCAGCTTGTCGATAATTGTTGACAGCCTTTCGAAAGAATTTCCTCTACTGTCATGTGAATATAATGATTTCATACTGAGTGGAGAAAGACATGGAACAGATCGAATGGGCTGATTTTGAAAAAGTTGACATGCGGGTTGGCACAATTATTTCGGCAGGATTGAATTCCAAAGCCAGCAAACCTGCCTATAAATTACAAATTGATCTCGGTGAACTGGGGGTTAAAAACTCAAGCGCTCAGATAACCGCACATTACACACCTGAGCAATTAATCGGCCGTCAGGTTCTTTGTGTGTGCAATTTTACACCAAAGCGGATCGCGGGTGTCAAATCAGAGGTATTGTTAACCGGTAGTGTCGATGAAAATGGTGCGGTGGTGATCGCAGAATTTACTCTTCCTGTCCCTAATGGTCATAAGTTGTTGTAAACCACATTATTTTGTTGTCGAATGATTGGAGTGTGTTTTAATCAGCGACAATAAATATGTCTCATCAATTACCTTCATTACATTTACGCCGGTATTCAGCTGAAACTATTAGCCATAGCCATCAGGGGTTATGGCAGTTCGTTTTTGGCTATGACGGGCAGTTGGAATTAAATGTAGAAGGGCAGCAAGGTGTTGTTAATTTCGGAAATGTTGCCATGATCCCACCGGATGCGAAGCATAGTTTTTCCGCTAAGGGTGAAAATCAGCAATTAGTGTTGGAATTACCTTCAGCCCTGTTTGGGCAATTATATCGTGATTCTTTCTGGCAACCATTACCTGCATCTGCTCTTGCGCTTATTAAATGGCTGCACGATTACCCACAGCCACCCGCCAGCCATGCCGATGTGGCCCGTTTACTACTGGCTCAGTTACCACAAATGAGTTCGCCTTCCGCCCTGGTAGCAAAACTGCATCAGGGGCTTGCCGGGCGTTTGCATGAAAAAATGACGGTGGTGGATATGGCTGATATTTGCGCGGTATCTGCCAGCACTTTGCACCGCAAACTTTTTATTGCAACTGGCATGAGCCCAATGGCTTATTTGAAAACGTGTCGGATGAAGCTTGCCTATAATTTATTGGTTAACAGTTATAAGCCTTTGGCTGATATTGCTTTTCTGTCCGGCTATGCCTCCCAGTCAGCTTTTACCTTTGCATTTAATCAGCATTTTGGCTGTACACCAGCCAGATTACGTAAGACAAAATGATATTTTCAGAATTTTATGACTTGATGCACAATGATATTGTGCGTAATATACAGATAACGAGGATGTTATGGCGGTTGAATTCAGGGATAGGTGGTTAGAAAGATTTTATGAACAAGATTTACCACACAAATGTATACCCGTTTTTCTACAGAGCGCTTTATACAGAAAACTGCAAATTCTGGATGCTTCAGTTAAAGAGGCCGACTTAAGAATTCCGCCGGGAAACCATTTTGAACATTTGAATGGTTATTTAAGGGGGTGGTGCTCAATAAGAGTAAACAGGCAATACAGGCTTATTTTTCAATGGATTGATGGTATTGCAGTTGATACATATCTGGATCCTCATAACTATTAAACTGAGGGAAATAAATAATGAGAAATACAAAACGTCGCCCTGCAACTGTGGGTGAAATATTGGTGAGTGAGTTTCTGGAGCCTCTTCATATTGAAATTAATGTATTGGCTGAAGCTATGGGTGTTCATCGCAATACGCTAAGCAGAATTGTGCACAATAAAGGCGCGTTGACTGTTCCTATGGCGATTAAATTGGCTGCGGCCTTGGGGAATACAGCAGAGTTTTGGCTTAATATTCAACATGCTGTTGAACTGTGGGATGTGCGTAATCATGCATATCAGACGGAATCACTGAATGTAAAACAGATAATTAAGTCATCAATCATAACGGCAGTACACTGATGGATTTGTTTTTAGGGGCATAAAGCCATCTTATGATTCAGATGGCTTTATGTTGGTTATAAATATTATTATTGCGCTTTCGCTTCTGATTTGTCGGCATTATTAAGCAAGCGGCGAATGGGGATAATTAACACCATCAACACGGCTGCGCAAATGATCAGAGCCAGAGATACGCGGGAGAACAGATCAGGTAGGCTGTCCAGTTGATCAGCACGCACATGTCCACCAATCAGGCCAGCAGCCAGATTACCCAGTGCATTTGCACAGAACCACAAACCCATTACCTGACCACGCATTCGGGATGGTGCCAGCAGCGTCACAGTGGCAAGGCCAATCGGGCTAAGGCACAGTTCACCGAGTGTCAGAAACAGAGAACTTGATACCAGCCAGAAAGGAGAAACGGTTTCACCTGTTGCCAGCACATTTTGCGCCGCCAGGATCATCACGCCAAAACCACCGGCAGCGAACAGAATACCAATAATAAATTTACTGATACTGCTCGGGTTGATATTGTTTTTTGCCAATCTGGGCCAGAACCAACTGAATACTGGGGCCAGCAGGATAATAAACAGTGCATTAATCGACTGGAACCATACTGTCGGGATCTCAAATCCCATTACTATACGGTTAGTATAATCATTGGCAAACAGGTTGAATGAAGTTGGCGTTTGCTCGTATGCAGACCAGAAGAATGCAGCAGATACGAGTAGGATAAAACAGACCAGCAGGCGCGAACGGTCACTACTGCTTAAGCCAGCAAACAGGAACAGATAGGCAAAGTAAAGAGTTACACAGGATGAGATCACATAAACCATTGCGCTGGCTACGGCTACCGGATTGAATGGAATGACACCAAGGATTAGCAGAGCAATAATGGCAATAATAGCGATAGCAGTAGTAAAAACCCATTTGCCAACGTTTTTACGCTCCACTGTAGGGTGGTCCCAGCTTGAATCCACACCACCCTCTTTATCATATTGGCGCATCAAAGGGATCGTGTAAAAGCGGAATATCAATAGGGCAACCAGCATTCCCAACCCGCCGATACCAAAACCCCAGTGCCAGCCATAGTCACGAACCAGCAAGCCAGTAGCCAGAGGAGCAATAAAGGAACCGATGTTAATCCCCATATAAAATAGGGAAAAACCACCATCACGACGTGGATCATCTTTTTTATACAGAGTTCCGACCATGACGGTGACACAGGTTTTAAACAGTCCTGTACCTAATACGATCAGTAATAAACCAATGAAGAACAAGTGATGACTTAAAAAAGCGGAAAGTGCGATAGACAGATGCCCTAACGCAATAATGATCGAACCATACCAGACGGCTTGACGTTGACCTAACCAGTTATCCGCCAGCCATCCGCCAGGCAGGGCAGTCAAATAAACACTACCGGCAAAAATACCGACAATAGCAGCTGCTTGTTCACGAGGAATACCCATACCACCATCGTAGATGGATGCTGCCATAAACAAGATCAGGAGTGGGCGAATGCCGTAGTAAGAGAAACGTTCCCACATTTCTGTGAAGAACAGCGAACTTAATGGATAAGGATGCCCGAAGAAGGTTCGGTTTTTTGTGTTGTTAATGGAGGATTGCATCTAAGTTTTCCTATAATACTGCACTCCAGGAGTGTCATGTGTGCAACAAATAAAGCTTTTTCTGATTTAGGTTTAGAGCAAACAAAAAAGCCACGTTTTTTTATTAAATGACGTCCTGTCTTATTAATGTATTTTTAACATACTTTTCGGCTAATTTTATTAACAAACCAGATATCTCTTACTTTATATTCCATTTTTCATAGCAAAGTTCGACAGAAATCCCATTTCTTATCACTGGTTGATTAAAGTGATGATGAGGACTATTGACTTATTTATGTTTTTCATGTTTTTGTAAATAAAAAGATTTTAGAGTAATAAATTAAGTAATAGCTATGAAATATAAATAATCTTTTCAGAAGCCAGATATTGAGAGTGATAATGAAAGGTAAAAAAGTACAGTCGTTTGATTGTTAGCTTTGTGTTTATTTAGCTACTTTAGTTTCTATTTTTATATAAAAATCGGCAATAAATCAAATTAAAAGATACAACATCAATATTAGAATGAAATAATGGATTATTAGGCTGTATGTGACAGTCATTATGGCCGTTTCTTAGATGAAGAAACAGCCGTTAATGATATTTAATGGACTTTGTCAGCCTGCCCGTACAGAGAAGGCTGACCATTAGGCCGGGTTTTAAAGCGACGATGTAGCCACATATATTGGTCAGGAGCCTGTAAGATCTCCTGTTCCACCACTTTGTTCATAAAAGCTGCTGCTTTCACTTCATCGTCTTTAGGGAATCCATCTACTGCGGGTTGAATAATTAATTCATAACCTTTTCCGTCAGGTAGACGGCGGGGGGTAAATGGGATCATTGCCGGATCAGCGAGACGCGCAAGTATAGAGGTGCCTGTGGTTGTTGCGGCATGTTCTACTGCAAATAGTGGCGCGAATACGCTGTTTCGTGGTCCGTAATCATGATCGGGTGCGTACCAGACGATTTCACCATTTTTCAGGCAGCGGATCATGCCTTTGACATCTTTCCTATCCAGCATATATTTGTTGGAGCGCAGTCGTCCCCATGTTTGTAACCAATCCATAACCGGATTATCATTTGGGCGATAAACACCAATCCCCGGATTGAGTAAACCGAGAATTCGGGCACCCAGTTCCAGCGTCAGGAAATGAATACCGATAACGATAATTCCTTGTTCGCGGGCTTGGATTTTCTGGATATTTTCCCGCCCGGTAACTTTAAACCAGCATTTTACCCGCCAGTCAGGCCAAAACCAGGCTATACCCGTTTCAAATACCCCCATTCCGACGGATTCGAAGTTTTTTATTAGCAGCTCATTGCGCTTCTCTTGGGGCATATCGGGAAAACATAGCTCAAGATTTCTTTCAGCAATCTTGGCGCGTTTTTTCAGAAAGCGCATGGAGAATCTGCCCAGGCGAGTACCTATCCAATAAATAATGGGGTAGGGGAGCAGAACCAGCAAGTAAAGCAGACTGATACCAAACCAGGTAAGCCAATAACGGGGATGAAGCAGTGAGCGTTGAAAAGAAGGTGCGTGTATCATGGATTCTCAGGTTATTTATGGTTCCAAATAAGATGGACAAAACAATTCGTCTATTGTGACACTTTTTGACGGGATATCGAAGTTTTCAGACATGAAATGTTTAGGATATCGATTGTGAGTCATATTTTTGCCGGTTCTACTAAACTGCCTGCCGCTTTCTTTCGCTAGTATAGTAGCGTGTTCGTCTGTCATCCAGTTTTGCTATCCGTAAAGAATGATGTCTAATAAATTGCTGATGATTGGTTCCAGCCTTGAATGAGGGTTAAGTTAAACTACAGTCAGTTAAACCTCCCATTTTATTATTGATTTCCTGTTACCGCGTTATAAATTACTACTCGTTGAAAATCATTTTCGTTATCATACCCGCTTGGTGGCGGAGGCCATCACTTATTACATCTAATCTTATGACTTGAAATTCAGGAAAGTACACCATGCCAGTGTTACATAACCGCATTTCTAATAAAGAGTTGAAAGCACGCATGCTGGCGCAGACCCAGCCTCGTACTACTATCTCTTTTTATAAATATTTTAATATCTTAGATCCTCAGGCTTTCCGTGACAGCCTGTATCAACAATTTACTGAGTTTTCAGTATTTGGCCGGGTTTATATTGCCAAAGAAGGGATCAATGCGCAGATAAGTTTACCAACTCATCATCTGGAAGCATTCAAAGCTTTATTGTATGGCGTTGATCCTGCGTTGGATAATCTGAGGTTGAATATCGCACTTGATGATGATGGAAAGTCTTTCTGGGTTTTGCGTATGAAAGTGCGTGACCGAGTAGTGGCTGACGGTATTGAAGATGAAACTTTTGATTCATCAAAAACCGGTGAATATCTTAAAGCAGAGCAGGTCAACCAGATGTTAGATAATCCTGAGACGCTATTTGTCGATATGCGTAATCATTATGAATATGAAGTCGGGCATTTTGAAAATGCAATTGAAATTCCTTCTGATACCTTCCGCGAACAATTGCCAATGGCAGTGGAAATGTTGCAGGATAATAAGGATAAAAACATTGTGATGTATTGCACTGGTGGTATTCGTTGTGAAAAAGCCAGTGCTTATATGTTGCACAATGGTTTTAAAAACGTATATCACGTAGAAGGCGGTGTTATCGAATATGCCCGTAAAGCCAAGGAGCAGGGATTACCAGTGCGTTTTATGGGTAAAAACTTTGTATTTGATGAGCGGATGGGAGAACGTATTTCAGATGATGTAATTGCTCATTGCCATCAATGTGGTACGTCTTGTGATAGCCATACTAATTGTAAGAATAACGGTTGCCACCTGTTGTTTATTCAGTGCCCGGAATGTGCCGCTAAATTTGACGGTTGTTGCAGTGAAGCATGCGGGGAAGAAGTTAGGTTACCAGAAACGGAACAGCGTGTTCGTCGGGCTGGCCGAGAAAATGGAGCAAAAATATTTAATAAATCCCGGCATCGTTTACAGGATGGATTGAATATTACCTCATTACAGTTGACTAAATAGTATTATTAATAGCTGGCACAGAGATTGTTGTGCCAGTTTATTTGTTTTAAGATAATAGCTTTTTCAGTAAAGATATTTAAATACATTGTAAATAAAACAGAGTTCAATTCTATTATGAACTTTTATTTTTTCAGTAATATGCCTTTTATGAGAATATACTGTGCTATTACTGATGTTTAGTTTTTGAGATATCTGGTAATTGGGAATTTCTTTCATCCAGTAATCGATGATTTTATGCTCTTGTGGACTAAAAATAGAACAATGCTCATCAATTGTCATCTGATGTTTCTGAATTTCTTGTAATGTTATTTTACTCAATTTATTAAGCAAATAGGGAAGGCTTTTCTTTGCTAAAATAAAAGCATTGTTTTTCAGTGTAATATAATTTTCACAGTAAGGATAAGCACTATTAAGATATATATAGATACGCGTATTATCTATAAGAGTAATAAATTTCTGTAAATTAGAACAATAACTGGAATGGTGACAATAATGAGTCAAATTAGCTAAAACAATATCAGGAGAAAAACGAGCTACAATATCTATAGAGTCGTTAATTGAAGGTGAGTCAACAACTTCAATATCTTCAACATTGTCATTTTTCTTTAAAAATTCAATGATACCTGAACGGGTGTAATAGCACTCTTCAACGACTAAGATTTTCATTATTGTACGTCCCTGTTCTTGTTTGGCCGAACTCACAATAAACGCCTTATCTATTGATAGTCAACTCGGCAATTGCGATAGTTAAGTCAGCTTAATCCGAAATTATTATCTAATGATATGGTATTACAGATAAAATCGTTGGAGTGAATCAATGTTCCTCCAGGCCGGACACCCAGTTATTTGGGTGTCCGGGCTTGAGATTATTAATGCTTAGTATGGTTCAGATCGCTGTATTCTGAGGATTCGATCTTTTCAATTCCTGCCTGGAGGATGTATATCAATTGCTTTGCAATGTCAGTTGTCAACCATAAGGTTCGATCTACCATGACATGTTCTGGTGTTTGATCTTGGGAGGACAAATAGTGAAGGCGTAGCATCACAGCATCATACGTATCAACGGTACTGACATCCCAACCTACAACAGGATGCGTTTGAATAACTTCATCTTTACTGCCCATAAAACCTCCTAATCAGATCACTGCATTATTTATTAATATCATTGACTAAGAGCAAACTACCTCATTCTTGAATGAGTCATTATTAGTATATGCTTTTTAGTGAAAGTAAGAAGGTTTTTTGTTAGGAATTATTGTCCCATTCGTTGGTGGGTTGATAGGCCATGTAAATTAATGGGGACGATGACTATCCCCATGTGTATGTCAGTCTGCTACTTTTACTTCCCAGAGGGCATCTTCGCCAGCCAGAAATGGAATAAGTTTTTCATTATTGCAATCAATGTGCTCGATGACCGTGGAAGATTTGCGAGTCAATTCGACAAAGCCTTCGTTGACGGGCAGTCCATAAAATTTAGGGCCATTAAGTGAACAGAAAGCTTCAAAATGTTGTAATGCATTCATCTCTTCAAACACGGTTGCGTAAGCAGGTAACGCAGATGGCGCGTTAAATACGCCAGCACAACCACAGGGTGACTCTTTTTTGTGTAGCGCGTGCGGCGCAGAGTCTGTACCTAAGAAAAAGCGATCACAGCCACTGGCGACGGCGGCTTGCAAAGCCTCCTGGTGAATATTGCGTTTCAGAATAGGCAGACAGTACAGGTGTGGGCGTATCCCACCGACCAGCATATGATTGCGGTTGAACATGAGATGCTGCGGAGTCAATGTTGCTCCTAGATTATTGCCGCCTTCCAGTACATATTGTGCGGCTTCTTTGGTTGTTATGTGTTCAAACACAACTTTCAGTGCTGGGAACTGATTACGCAATGGTTCCATTACCTGTTCAATAAAACGGGCTTCTCGATCAAAAATATCAATATGGGAAGCAGTAACTTCACCGTGTACGAGCAGAGGCATTCCCAGTTTTTCCATCATTCCTAATAATGGATAAATATTCTTTATATCAGAGACACCGTGACTTGAATTGGTTGTGGCATTGGCAGGGTAGAGCTTACAAGCGGTAAAAATGCCTTCTTTATAACCAATTTCTATCTGAGAACTATCAGTAGAATCAGTAAGATAACAAGTCATAAGAGGCTGGAAATTATCTCCTTCGGGGATGGCTGCCAGTATTCTGTCTCGATAAGCTTTGGCGCCAGCCACTTCTGTAATCGGCGGAAGCAGATTAGGCATGATGATAGCCCGCCCGAAATAGTGACTGGTATAAGGAACGACAGTTTTTAGCATTTCATCATCACGGAAATGAATGTGCCAGTCATCAGGGCGGCGGATTTTTATTGTATATGATTTAGTGGTCATGAAACCGGCTCCAGTATATATGATAGGAAGGAAATATGCTGAGTTCAGCATATTCAAGCCGGGAATGGATAATAAAGCTAAAACAGTTAAATAGCTATTAATGAATGTAATCTTTAGTAAAAAATTTAGCTAAATCAATAAGTTTAGGGTAATCAGAGGTGGATTTTCTTATCAATAAGGAACAAATGAAATATGAGGGTAAAACAAGAAATGAAGTTGGCTCCTCCAACTGGACTCGAACCAGTGACATACGGATTAACAGTCCGCCGTTCTACCGACTGAACTATGGAGGAACTCCTTCACAACGGGGCGCATATTAGCGGTACATTTTTGCTTTGTCAAAGCAGAAAATAACAAATAGTGATTGTTTGCTGGCAAACTGCACTCGTTGGTTTATTTTTATGCTACTAAATGGTTATTTTATGGGATTATATGCTATAAAAATGGGTTGGATAGCGTTATTGTGTTTGTGTGATGATGTCAGGTAACCAGCGAAATCAGAAAAGCAAAAAACCCGCATTAAGCGGGTTTCTCTTAATTTGGCTCCTCCAACTGGACTTGAACCAGTGACATACGGATTAACAGTCCGCCGTTCTACCGACTGAACTATGGAGGAATTGCTTCACAACGGGGTGCATACTAGCGGTACACTTTTGCTTTGTCAAAGCAGAAAACAACAAATAAGGTTTGTTTGCTGGTAAACTGAACTTATTGTTCTGTATTTATGCTGAATGAAGGTTGTTTGCTGGAACTGTATGCTATGGAAGTCGGTTGATTAGGGTTACAAATGTTATGTTGTAAGTGGAGAGTGGAATCAGAAAGGCAAAAAGCCCGCACTAAGCGGGCTTTTCTAATTTGGCTCCTCCAACTGGACTCGAACCAGTGACATACGGATTAACAGTCCGCCGTTCTACCGACTGAACTATGGAGGAATCGTTCTTGGGAACGAGGCGAATAATAGCTGGGTATTTAGGGCTTGTCAAAGGGGAAAAGTGGAAATTGAGTTTGATTGATTAACTGGTGCTCAAAACTGTGTCTTTTACTATTTTTTAATCAATTGAATTTTATTTCCTGTTCAGGAAATACAAGAATTAACTAATATCTATCTATGATAGTTAGATAGTGGGAATATTATCTGTTTTTTATTTATAAAACAATTGATTATGAGTATTAAAAATATAAGTAAATATATCTTTAGTAACTTTATTTCAATGTTATTTATAGGATTTTTATATTTAATGATAATTTTCCTATTTTATTTATTTTAATAGATCACTTATTGTCTTTTGATATTTATTAGTGAATTTACTTGTCTATAATTCTTAATTGAAAAAGTAATTTTTCTCTGACCTTCAATTTATTAAACATGGTATTTGTTGAGATTGAAACAGATGTAAAAGAGCTCACCGTTGATAACGAAGTTTTATTCACCGATAACATGCTAAGATATTTTCAATTTAATAATAGACTTTCATTAATATAAAAAGTGCAACAAAAAAAGTAAAAGATATTTCAGAAAAAAACATTACAAAATTGAATAAATAAAAATTGAGTGTTTTAAAGTTAAGTTATTATTAAGGAGGTGAAGATAATTCTAAATATAAAGTCAGTAGATAATATTTCTTCCGAAAAGAGTGGCTAATTTTCTGGTTATTTCTATAAAACAAATGAGGAAAAGTCATGAAGTTTTTAATTAATACTGATGTAACTAACTGGGTTTCACATAAAGATTGGTTTAACGTTCCATTACGATTGTTTGTAGTTACAAAGGATGATGATGGTTCGACATCATTAGATAATTATAAAAGTAAAATTGTGGTACATGGCTTGAATGAGGGCGAATATGAAATTGTAAATAACAATAACTTATTCGATCCTATCAGTAGAGCATCTGAAATATTGGTAAAAGTCAAAACAGATCAACAGGTTAATTCTACAGTCAAATTTGTTGCTGAAGTAACAGATGCTAGTGGCAGTGTAGTCGCAGAAGCTGTGCTCGATCGATTCAAGCTAAAATCAGCAGGATTGGCAGCACCTATATATCCGGCAAATTATGATAATGTTATTGACAGTGGTGATATAAGAGCAGGCGTTAAAGTACTTTTTGCTGATTCGAATATTTTAAATAAGCATGAATTGAAATTTATTTTTGATGATAATGTTGAAGTTGTTCCGAGTATACAAGATAGTAATGATATCCGTAGCTTATCTGTAAAGAATTCTCTTCTTACTGCGGGTAAACACGATAGTGTTTATTATACTATTAGTGAAAGTGGCAGTGCTAAATTCTCTACTGTTCAACGTGTACTTGTAGAGCTTGATGAAGATCCTGGAACAGTTCAGATTCGTCGTGATCTTGAAGTGCCTTATATTGATGAATATGATGAGAGCAGAGGCCGGCCAATTGGTGAGAGTATTATTGATTATGATATCAATATTATGGTCAGTGATGTTAAACTTAAAGATAAGGTATTGAAGAAAGGTACAGTTCACATTAAAGGGTATTCTGCTGATAATCAGGATGCAGGAGAAATAGTATTAAAGATAGAGCCTTTAAGTGGTAATGAAAATAATATTTTCCGTTTAGCTGTAATTAATCCTAAAGAAAATGCTGATGGTCAGCCGGGTGGTATCGATTTCTTCAATTATATAGGTAATGGCCGGGTAAGAATTCATTACGAAATATCATTTGTTGGTGAAGCAAACATACTGCATAAATCTAAAGAAAGAGTTTATAAAGTCGTTCTGGATTAATCAGGTTGGTATTCCTAAATGCACTGTTTCATACATAAAAAAAGCCCAATTTTCATTGGGCTTTTTCATCTGATAGTGCTGGAAATCCTTTGCAGTATCTCCAGACTTGAATTTGGCTCCTCCAACTGGACTTGAACCAGTGACATACGGATTAACAGTCCGCCGTTCTACCGACTGAACTATGGAGGAATCGTTCTTGGGAACGGGGCGAATACTAGCGATGAACCGAAACGCTGTCAACGCAAAAAATCTTACTGTTTTGTTGTTTGTTCGCTATATGAACGCATTGTATTATAACTGTGCTATTTTACTGAAGCTGAGTGTTTTTATTCATTATCGGCAATGATGTTGCTGTGTGCGATTGCTCAGGGAATGTCATGATATAAACATCATAAAAATGTATTTCACCTTTCATTTTTATGATGCGCTTGATTTCATCCTTTATTGCCAATGGAACATGAGGGTGGAGATGAAGCTCTTTGATTGCTTGGTCTGAGATTTTTTCGCTGACAAACCATTCGCCGTTGTAACATACCCGTAGATCAAGCACACCGATATCATCAAACCGATATACGGGCTTAATTTCGAATAATAAAACAGCCGCCATAATAATGAAAAGTACGGTGAAGGCTAGCAATGAAAGTAAACCAAAGTATGGGGCGTACCAGATAAGCGCAGCGAGAGTCAGATAAGATACGAGCATAGCCAGGCAAAGGTAAGGATGGTTGCTGATAAACTGGCTGTTAAAACGAAGTTTGCCATCACGCTGTTCTTCAATGTTGATTCGTTCAAGATCCTGAATCAGTATCTGCTTAATGATATTCATATGTTGACCTGATTAAATGAAGAGAAAGTGAAATATTTTCATAGTTATCGGTCCTTAAGGCTAGCATGAGAAAGACGAGTTAACGTAGATCAGTTATTTTATTTTAATCTGACAACTGTTATTGATTGAGATTAATCTTAATACTTTCATTAAGATAAAGATTGAATAAATCAAAAAAATTTATAACTAATGACTTTATTTTTTATATCATTGCTCTAATAATGAGCGTAAACGTTTTTTTTAAAACACGAACACATAAAAAGGTTGCTATTCTTTTTCTATCATGAGTTAATGCTGCCGGCCTGATAAACAGACCTACTTTATGTACGACATCTTGAGTTAATGAGTTATGTGTAAGTGTTATCCTCAGATAGCCTTTGTTGACGCGTTTCCTTCTTAGTGCCTCCATAAGTAATAGCTGATAACTGGCCAGTACATGCCCATGTTGGCAAATTTTTTTTGATATATAGGAAAGTCACAATGTCTGACAAAATGAAAGGTCAAGTGAAGTGGTTCAACGAGTCTAAAGGCTTCGGTTTCATCACCCCAGCTGACGGTAGTAAAGACGTATTCGTTCACTTCTCTGCCATTCAGGGTAACGGTTTCAAGACTTTGGCAGAAGGCCAGAACGTAGAATTCACCATTGAAAATGGTGCTAAAGGCCCAGCAGCAGCAAACGTAACTGCTATCTGATTGCCTGAATGATTTTTAAGTCCGTCATTGTCTTATATAGTGGCGGACTTTTTCTTTATTAAAGTAATATCCTTCTTTACTTATTAATTACTCCTGATTATACTTCGTGCAAATTTTATTGAGGAGACTAGAGTCATTGGACAGTCAAGGTTTTTGGTTAGATAAAAAATAAAACGGCAAGCTGTTCATTTCCTTTCGATTTGCTGCTTGCTGAACAAGGCGGGCGGTACCACTCAAAATATCTGAGCTGTACTTACTCAAAAAACGGTATTATCCGGTACTCAGTAGAGTTGCTGGGAATGGTATATCGGGTTTTCTATTATGCTGTTATATATTTACATTTTGTTACCTCCAGGTATGTACAGAAAATAATGCTGAATTAAACATTCGGCACAAATTTCTGTGTGCAAAATAAATGCACATGATTATTTATCCATTTAGTTGTATGGAGAATGTCATGTTAGTAACTCCTTTTGTCTTTCATTTATTATCAGCTATGTGCTTTGGTGCGTTAATCGGTGCGGAACGTCAATGGCGTCAACGTATGGCAGGTTTGAGAACTAATGCATTAGTTGCGACTGGTGCCGCTGTTTTTATACTCAGTTCAATAACAACTTCACCAGATAGTGCAGGCCGTATTGCTGCGCAGGTTGTTTCAGGTATTGGTTTCCTTGGTGCCGGTGTCATTATGCGAGAAGGCATGAATATTCGTGGATTAAATACCGCTGCAACCTTGTGGTGTTCTGCTGGAATTGGTGTGTTGTGTGGTCTTGGACAATATTGGCTGGCGGCGATAGCGACAGCGATTATTCTTTGTGCAAACATATTGTTACGTGAAGCTGCCCAACGTATTAATTTACAACCCAGGCAGCAGGCCATTGATCAGGTACAGTGTTATAAAATTCACGTAGTGTGTGACAGTAATGACGGAATTCTGGTGAGAACTTTAGTGTTACAGGCTCTCAATGGAGTAGCAGTGAGGCTACAATCACTGAGTTTCACTGAGATGATCCAATCTGGAAAACTTGAAGTGTGTGCGGAAGTATTAGCAACACTCACTGAGCAAAAAGAGATAGAAGCGATTGTTTGTCGTATGAGTTTGGAAAAAAGCGTTAGTTCAATAAACTGGAAAATTGCTTCTGAACTGTAAGCCTGAAAATTATTTGTATAAAGCAACAATAATTTTGTTTGATAAACAGTCAAGACTGATTTTTCATCATGTAAAAAAAACAGAGCGCGTTGCCTATGGCATGTTTTCTCCGTTAGGCAACGCATAGTTTTTTAGGGTAATTATTTGTTAATAGCTTCATTGGGATGATAGTTCCATACGGTATTTTTACTTAGGTAATTATCGTTTGGTTAACTATTGAAGTGTTGCTGATGATTGTCATTCTCATATCAAATCTAGTAGAGGTAAAGCTGATATAGGTATCATGCGCGGATACAGAAAAATTGATGAGTTAACATTTAATTTTATTCGGCATCGGTTACCTATTACTGTTCAGAACTTTCAGTGGAAATATCAATTAACTTGCAAAAGTGGAGTAGAAGAAATGATCTAACTTTGTTCTTATATAAGAGTAAAATAGATAATAATTCTGCTTGATCAAGCATGCCATGAAAAAATAATGGTAGTAGCTGATGGTTACCATCAGGCAAGATTTCAGTGTATTAATTTGGCAGCTCGATATTTGTCCAGTGAGAAAGTAAAAACACTAGCCATTGTTTGATGATAAAGGAGCGGTGATATTACAAGAATAACTAACCGTTTTTGATCCTGTAGAGAAGAGGGCTACCTCTGCTATTTCTATATTAAGAGAGGATGGTGGGAGAGCAAAAGTTCTTACCGAGGATAATTCTGTTATTACTGTCATGATTTGTCATGATGTAGGATTAGATTCCGAAGTTATTTTAACAACTCAACAGACTGATCCGATAGGTGTGGGGATCCTGAGAAATGGAATAAGATCGGTATTTAGTAAACTGAGAGTTGTAAAAATCCCATGTTATAAAAGAACCGGTATACAATGGGTTTACTTGGCGATGACGTTAATGATGCCGTTGTATTGAGATATGCTGATGCTGCAATTTCTGTTGACACAGATATAGATATACAAAAAGCACTAGATATTACCTGATTTGAGAAAAATTTGTGGGTGTTAGACAACGGATAGTTAAGGGCGATAGACGAGAAGTAATATCATCAAGTGATTGAATATAACGGTCAGTTCAGACCTTGGTAATGTGTTTTCAATGTTGATTACCAGTACCTTTATTCCATGTTTTCTGATAGGGAATATTCATTGACTAGTACAAGATCTAATGTGTGATATTTCATAGCTTGCTTTACATTGAGATAGAATGGATAAAGAATTCCTGAAAAAAACCTTATGAATTAGGTAGTAAAATATTGGGTGTTTTATTGTATTAGTAGAGTTGTTTTGTTCTTTTTTAAGAATGCAGACATATATATTGATATAATATATTATTTTAGTAAAAAATTTTGTATCTGGGATTTTATTCCAGCCAGGTTGGTGTATTAAATGGCAGATGAATTTTGTTCGTATTTTGCTCGCTTGGAGAGTGTATTTTATCCAAAACACAACGGTATTTTCACTATTATTGATTGCATAACTGATAATGATTCTCGATATCTATTTTCCTCTTTTCTCATTTAATGAGCCAATGGGTTTAGCGTTTTTATCCTAAGAATATTTTCTGTGGTTAGATGAGACTGTAATCAGTTGCTGCATTATTTTCCATGTTTGGCAAGTGGTTATGATTGCTTGGAAAATTATAACTACTATTTATATGGGGAAATAAATTGTTCATCAAAGTAATATCTTTTTCATCTTTGATATGAAAATATTATGGCATTTCTATCATGAATAGTTATTAATGCTATTCATGATAGAAATGGCCTTGATTTTTATTTTACTGCCATATTGATATCTGTTATTTTTACAATAAATCTTAATCAATTATTTTTTTCTTGTGGAATTAATTGTTTTATTTATGATTATCATTTTAAAAAATGGGGTAATTAATATACACTAATGATAATTATATTTGTATTTTTTGCATGTGAAAATGATATTTTTGGGATGAAGATTGTAAATATTATATGAAATAATGAATAATGGGAAAAAGGTCTTTTAATGTTTTATTTAATTTGTATTATAAGGATATGAACTTTTAGGTAGTGCATATTATTTATCTAAATATTAATGTGTCAATTATGTTTTTATTGAATTATATAAAGAGTGGTGATTTTTTTATGATTTTTATTCAATAATGTTATCTATTAATGTGGGTTGGAAATTTTATTTCTGGAGTTATGTGTTTTATAATCCTTTAAAACAAGTTTTTTGGTTAATAAATGATCTATAATTTATTTAAAAGTCCTAATGTTTTTAGAATATATATATTGATCATGTGTAAATTTAATTAATGAGTAATTTTAGACATGAAAACTAAAGGTAAAAAAGATAAAGTCATCAATGGGGGGATTTTGCGTGTTATTATATTATGACGCATGACTTTTAATAAGTTTTTTTAATGATTTTTGCTGTTTATTGGGTTGTCAGGAGCCAAAATGGACTGATTTTTGGGATTGTCTCTAGGCTAGATATTGGCTGTTATTCCGGCAATGCAATGCTGTTGTAGTTGTTTTTTTATTCATTATCTTACTGTATTTTATGCTATTTTTGTATGGTTAGTGTTATCTGTGCATGTTGGTGTGTGTTTTTAGTTAAACCTTGAGGCCAAAAAAAGTACAAATCTAAACTAAAAGTGATCATACCAATATCTTTTTTGCAACTAAATTTTACATAAAATTAATCTGTTTTATCGTACAAATGGAGGTACCAGTTCTTAGAATAAGATTATTGTTTATACTTGTTACTCAGGGATAATTGTGATTTTATAGTTAAAATTTTACTAAAGGACGTGTTTTTTGTTGTTATTTTAAGTTTATAAGTTTAATAGATCGTATAAAATCAAAAAATATACCTAATATTTTTATTTAGATAATTTAACTTATTAAAATTGGGAATTCGGATTTTATTTAATTGTTTGAATAATTAATGATCAATTTATCGATTAAATGCATATTAAAAGCCTTTATTTTTGTGAGTTATGTCACATAGTATTTAAAATTGCGTTCTCTTTCCGTTGTATAAGTTGATGATTCAGGAGTAAAGTTGTTCTGTATTAAGAATATTCTTAATCGATAGTAGAAATGTTATATCAGGTAACGTAATAATACTTTTGCAGCCCACTACCGTAATATTTTTGACGTTGGACGAATCAAAAGTAATACAAAGGATGGTTACTGCTCTGACTAAGCCTGTATATTTTAGTTATGTAAGAGATTATTAATCCCTAAGCTATTTTAGGAATTTTGTCACGAGTGGTTTTTCGAACACTTAACTGATTTTTTAATGTAATCGGACGGGATAGAAAAATGAGTACGGTTGAATTGCTCAAACATATTTATGACATAAATTTATCGTATCTGCTTTTAGCTCAGCGGTTAATTAACCATGAAAAAGCATCAGCGATGTTCCGTTTAGGTATTAGCGATTCTATGGCTGATACGTTGTCTGAATTGACATTACCTCAGTTGGTAAAGCTCGCCGAGACTAATCAATTAGTCTGTAATTTCCGGTTCGAAGACAGTGAAACTATTCAGCAGCTTACCAGGGAATCTCGAGTGGATGATTTACAACAAATACACACAGGCATTTTGTTATCGACTCATCTGTTTCAGCAGTTATCTTCGAAAGATGATACTTCAGTGAAAAAAAGAGCATAAGAGATGGCCGAGAAAAGTATAGTTCAAGAAGCTAAGGACATACATCTTGCGATGGAACTCATCACTTTAGGCGCACGGTTACAAATGCTTGAAAGTGAAACGCAATTAAGCAGGGGACGGCTAATTAAGCTTTATAAGGAATTGAGGGGAAGCCCTCCGCCTAAAGGGATGCTGCCTTTTTCAACAGATTGGTTTATGACTTGGGAACAGAATATTCATTCATCAATGTTTTATAATGCCTATCGTTTCTTACTCAAGAGTGGTTATTGTGACGGCGTAGAGGCTGTTGTTAAGGCTTATCGGCTCTATCTTGAACAATGCCCTCCTGCTGAAGGAGACGCACCTGTTCTGGCGCTGACTCGTGCCTGGACTTTGGTACGTTTTGTGGACAGTGGCATGTTGCAACCTTCACAATGTCGTACCTGTGGCGGAACTTTTATTACTCATGCCCATCAACCTGTGAATAGCTTTGTTTGTAGCCTTTGCCAACCACCATCACGCGCCGTAAAAAAACGTAAACTTTCCTCTCAGTCTGCCGATACTAATTCACAATTGCTGGATGGACTTGCTCAGCGCGCAATGTGAATTTAAATGGGAAAATCATTCCTACAGGTTACGGATTTGCACTTTTTTTCCTGTAACCTGTGTTGAAACTGCAACCATTCTGGATTCAGACTGTTCAACTTCCCATCCGCTCACCAACTTAGCTAAAGGATATCGCGTGTTAGTACTTTTAGGATATATCGTAGTTTTTGGTGCGGTAATCGGTGGTTACCTGATGGTAGGTGGTCATTTGGGCGCACTTTATCAACCCGCTGAATTTTTAATTATCACTGGTGCTGGTATCGGTGCTTTTATTGTTGGCAACAACGGAAAAGCGATTAAGGCAACATTGCGTGTTTTGCCAAAGGTAATGCGCAGATCTAAATATAACAAAGTGATGTATATGGATCTGATGGCTCTGCTTTTCCGGTTGTTAGCAAAATCCCGTATGCATGGTGTTTTGGCATTAGAGCGGGATATTGAAAATCCGCAGCAGAGTGATATTTTCACCCAATATCCACGTTTGCTTAAGGATAAGCATTTGATGGATTTTATCACCGACTACATGCGGTTGATTGTGAGTGGCAATATGAATCCTCATGAAATTGAGGCTTTGATGGATGAAGAAATTGAAACTTATGAGCAGGAAAGCGAGATACCGGCGACCAGCCTTATGATGGTTGGGGATTCACTTCCTGCTTTTGGTATTGTTGCAGCTGTCATGGGGGTTGTTAATGCTTTGGGTTCGGCAGATCGTCCGGCAGGAGAGCTTGGTGTACTGATTGCTCATGCTATGGTTGGGACATTTCTCGGTATTTTACTTGCTTATGGTTTTATCTCGCCACTGGCGACTTTGCTGCGTCAGCGCAGTGGCGAACATATTAAAATGATGCAATGCATTAGAGTGACATTGTTATCTAGTCTGAATGGTTATGCCCCGCAAATTGCTGTTGAGTTTGGCCGTAAGACATTGTACCTCACGGATCGTCCTTCTTTCACTGAGTTGGAAGAACATGTTCGCCGGGTGAAAGCGCCTGTTCAGCAAGAAACTGAAGAACAAGTATGAAGACGAGTAACGTCTCTGTCATTAGAGTAAAAAGACGTAAAAGAAATGACATCAGACATCATGGAGGTTCATGGAAAATTGCCTATGCTGACTTTATGACCGCGATGATGGCATTTTTCCTGGTTATGTGGCTGCTGGCAATTTCCAGTCCGCAGGAATTGACCCGAATTGCAGAATATTTCCGTACTCCGCTACAAGTCGCGATAAATAAAGGGGAACGCAGCAGTGATAGCTCTAATCCTATCCCAGGGGGAGGGCAGGATGTGCTTTATCAGGAAGGTGATATTCTGCGTCAGGTTGAAGTCGTTGAAGATAATGATGAATCCCGTAGGTTAAACAGGCTACGTGAGCAACTCGATCAGTTGATCATTACTGATCCCCGCCTTAAAGCATTACGTCCACATCTGTTGATTGACATGATGGATGAAGGATTGCGTATCCAGATTATTGATCGGGAAAATAGGCCAATGTTTATGGTTGGCAGTGCAAAAGTCGAAAGCTACATGAGTGATATTTTGCGAGCTATTGCGCCAATTCTGAATGATATTCCAAATAAAATCAGCTTGTCTGGTCATACTGATGATTTGAAATATGCCAATGGTGATCGTGGTTACAGTAACTGGGAGTTATCCGCAGATCGGGCGAATGCATCAAGGAGAGAGCTGCTGATAGGCGGGTTGGATGAAGGAAAGATATTGCGGGTTGTCGGGATGGCTTCAACGGTCCGCCTGAAACAGGAAGATGCCAATTCACCGGTTAATCGTCGCATCAGTATCTTAGTGCTCAATAAGCAAGCGGAAGAGCGGATTGAACAGCAAAACACCGGCAGCGATTCCTTGATTATTAACGATAGTAAGGAAATTCACGAGGTGATTGGAAAGGATTCGGCTGGAAGCAGGCCAACACAACAATCCAATGAAATCACAGTATCGGCTCAATCAACATCACTGAGTATTGAGCTTAATCGTGGTACCGACTAAGGTGACAAAGTAACAATGGATATTACCGCGTTTTATCAGACTTTTTTTGATGAAGCAGACGAATTGCTGGAGGATATGGAGCAGCATCTATTGCAGCTCGATCCCGATGCGCCAGATCAGGAACAGTTGAATGCTATTTTTCGCAGTGCTCACTCAATAAAAGGGGGGGCTGCGACTTTTGGTTTTATCAAACTACAGCAAACGACGCATGTTCTGGAAAATTTGCTCGACAGCGCCAGACGAGATGAAATGAGTCTGACGACTGACATTATCAACCTGTTTTTAGAAGCGAAAGATATTATGCAGCAACAGTTGGATGCCTATAAAAGTTCTCAGGAGCCGGATGAAAGTACGTTTACCTACATCTGTGAGACTTTGCGCCAGCTTGCATTGGAAGTACAGGAAGAAAATGAAGGTGAGGTTGAATCTGTCATCGCTGAGATAGCACCAGAATTGCCTGAATCAGAACCAGAATTAAAATCAGCACCTGTTGCGACTAAAAACCAACAAGGCAGAGTTCGGGTTCATCTTTCAGGTCTGAAAGAGCGTGAAGTTTCTTTGATGCTGGATGAACTGGCTAATCTGGGGGAGGTTTATGATGCTGAACAGACCCGGGATAGTGTGGAAGCCTCATTGGTAACATCAGCCACAGAGGATGACATTACCGCTGTACTCTGTTTTGTGATTGAACCGGAACAGATCACTTTTTTGCCGGTAGCCGAACCAAAAGATGAAGTTAAAAACCGGGATACAGATAAAGCCGTCAAAGCGACGGTGCCGGAAAAAAGTGCCATACCGCCTGCCGGGCGTCCCGCACCTGTGCCACCGGCTGGATCGCCACGTCAGCGTGCAGAATCTTCCAGCATTCGGGTTGCAGTTGAGAAGGTTGATCAACTGATAAACCTGGTGGGTGAATTGGTCATTACACAGTCTATGCTGGCACAGCATTGTAACGATCTTGAACCTAATTCACATGGCGATTTACTGAATTGCATGGTTCAGTTACAACGAAATTCCAGAGACTTGCAAGAGTCTGTGATGTCTATTCGTATGATGCCAATGGAATATGTGTTCAGCCGTTATCCACGTTTAGTCAGGGATCTTGCCGGTAAACTGAATAAAAAGGTGGATCTGACCTTGGTTGGCAGCTCCACTGAACTGGATAAGAGTTTAATTGAGCGCATTATTGATCCGTTGACTCATCTGGTCCGTAACAGCCTTGATCATGGTATTGAAGAACCGGAAGTTCGACTCGCTTCGGGTAAGCCTGAAACGGGTAACCTGACACTTTCTGCTGAACATCAGGGTGGGAATATCTGCATTGAAGTTGTCGATGATGGTGCTGGGCTGAATCGTGAAAAAATTCTGGCCAAAGCGATATCACAAGGGTTATCAGTCAGTGAAAACATGAGTAACGAAGAGGTTGCTATGTTGATTTTCGCCCCTGGTTTTTCCACGGCGGAAGTGGTGACAGATGTATCTGGCCGAGGTGTTGGCATGGATGTGGTTAAGCGAAATATTCAGGAAATGGGAGGGCAAATCCAGATTAACTTCCAGGCAGGTAAAGGCACAGTTACCCGGATTTTGTTACCTCTGACGCTGGCAATCCTCGATGGTATGTCAGTGAAAGTGAATGACGAAGTGTTTATTTTGCCATTGAGTGCGGTAGTTAGTTCCCTTCAGCCGCAGGAAGAAGATATTTATCCATTGGCCGGCGATGAAAAATTACTGCATGTCAGAGGCGAATATTTGCCACTGATTAAGTTATATCGGGTTTTTGATATTCCTGAGGCGAAAACCGATCCGACTAAAGGAATTGTTGTGATTGTACAGAGTGCTGGTCGTCGTTATGCCTTGCTGGTTGATCAATTAGTTGGGCAGCATCAGGTGGTTGTGAAAAATATCGAAAGTAACTACCGCAAAGTGCCGGGAATATCCGCTGCCACCATTATGGGCGATGGCAGTGTGGCACTGATTATTGATATCTCTGCGTTGCAGCAACTCAATCATGACCAATTGGCACTCAGCAAAGCTGAGTTATTAGAAAAAAATAAACATTGAATGGGGGTTATCCCCATAGAAAATCGTCAATTTCACAGCAAAAGGTAAGATTATGTCGGCCATAGAAGCTTTTAATAAATTGTCAGGGGAAACTGCCGGGGAAGGATATCTGGTTTTTACCCTGGGTGATGAAGAATATGGTATCGAAATACTTAAAGTACAGGAGATACGTGGCTATGATCAGGTCACCCGTATTGCAAATACTCCTGTGTTCATTAAAGGGATAACCAATCTACGTGGTGTCATTGTTCCTATTATTGACCTGAGAATTAAGTTCGCTCAGGAAACTGTCACTTATAATGATAATACCGTGGTTATTGTTCTGAATCTGTTGAACCGGGTGGTTGGTATCGTTGTTGATGGTGTTTCAGATGTTTTATCGCTCAAAGCTGAACAAATCTGTCCGGCTCCGGAATTTGCAGTGACATTGTCTACTGAATATCTGACGGGCTTGGGTTCACTTGATGATCGTATGCTGATTTTGGTGGATATTGAGAAGTTACTTAATAGTGAAGAGATGGCTCTGGTAGATTCAGTGGCTAAAAACTAGTTATAAAGAATAGTCATCGAAAATAGCTGCCATGATTAATAGATGGCAGCTATTTTTTTGTCCATTACTTGCTGATCCCAACCAGAAAAAAATATTCAAATTTCTTTTATTTAACCAGTAAAGTTTCTTTTAGCTATGCCGATAACAGAGCCATGCTGATCTATTGTAAAAAAGGGAAAACATGTTTAACCGAATGAAAATAGTGACCGGGCTGATGGCGGTCATCATATTATTTGGTGCTCTGCAATTTATATCCGGGGGACTTTTCTTCCATGAGTTGAAAGGTAACAAAGAAAACCTGGAAATACTGGATAAGATGCGTGAGCAGCAGACATTTTTGAATGACACCTGGGTTAATTTGCTACAGGCTCGTAACAATCTAAACCGTGCTGGCATTCGGTACATGATGAAGGATGAAGGCGTTGACAATTATTACACGATGGAACAGCTGCTGACTGATGCCAGAAGTAACTTGTCTATAGCAGAGCAGCGCTTTGAACAATATGAACAAACGGCGAAATTGCCTATTCATGAATCAGAAAGCCTCAATCGCCTTAAAAAATCCTATGATGTTTATATTGCAGCACTCCATGAACTTATCGTCTTGATTGAACATGATCGGGCAGTGGAATTCTTTAATCAGCCAACCGGCAAATATCAGAGTGCTTTTGAGGAAGAATATAACTTCTATCTGACTCAAAACGATCATCTTTACTCCGATGTTGTATTTGATGCGGGCATATCCTACAGAAATGCAGTGATTATGCTGGTTATTGTCATGCTAATTCTGGTTTCAGCCATGATTTTCAGCTGGGTTAGCATCAAGCATAGTTTGCTGAATCCATTAAATAAATTATTGGAGAATATTAAGGCGTTTTCTACGGGTGATTTGACACAGAGAATTACTGTTTCAGGCAGAAATGAGATGAGTATGGTAGCTGTCGGCCTGAAACATATGCAGAAAGAATTTATCAATACTGTTAGTAGTGTCCGTCACAGTAGTGAAAATATTTATAACGGAACCAGTGAAATTGCTGCCGGGAATAATGATCTTTCTTCACGCACTGAAGAACAGGTTGCCTCTTTGGAAGAAACAGCCGCAAGTATGGAACAACTGACGGCAACGGTAAAACAGAATGCGGAAAATGCCCGTCAGGCAAGTCACCTGGCTGACAGCGCCTCTGAAATTGCCCGCCAGGGTGGGAAAGTCGTGGCGAATGTTGTGCAGACAATGCATGAAATTGCCGGCAGTTCTCAGAAGATTTCCGATATTACCAGTGTTATTGATGCTATTGCGTTCCAAACTAACATTCTGGCGCTTAATGCCGCGGTAGAAGCCGCACGTGCCGGTGAACATGGGCGTGGTTTTGCTGTTGTGGCAGGAGAAGTCCGTAATCTTGCACAGCGTAGTGCTGAGGCAGCAAAAGAGATCAAAGCATTAATAGAAGATTCAGTCAGCCGCGCGGATACCGGTTCTGTCCTGGTTGAAAGCGCCGGTGAAACAATGAACGACATCGTGAGTTCAGTCACCCGTGTCACTGACATTATGGGTGAAATTGCATCCGCATCTGATGAACAAAGCAGAGGGATAACTCAGGTTGGCCTGGCTATCTCTGAAATGGATCGTGTAACACAGCAAAATGCTTCTTTAGTTGAACAATCAGCCGCGGCTGCGGCTGCACTGGAAGATCAAGCGGCTGGATTGAAGAAACTTGTTTCTCTGTTCCAGTTACCGAGTCTTGACGATAAGTCTCAACCAGAAACAAAAACTGAGCATTTACCTGCGGTTAAGACTCTTCCTGCTAAATCGAATCTACCCGTGCTGAAGAAAGTCAGCAATGTGGAAGAACAATCTAATTGGGAAACATTTTAAGACACTAAGTGATAACCACGGCTGCATATGCAGCCGTTAACCGAGGTGATTACATGTTAGGCAGGCTTCGTATATCAACCAGTTTATATCTGTTATTGATGATGTTTTGTGTAATGCAGATAATCTCAAGTGGTTTATCACTTGGGATTATTCACACAGACCAGACTTATATTGAGCGGATTGATCTGGGCACACAGAAGAGAGACACTTTAGGATTAAGTTGGGCGGCTTTGCTGCAATCGCGTAATACACTGAATAGAATCGCTGTAGGAAAAACGCTGCAACAATCTGAATCCCATATTGACAGCATGGTTGCTAATGTTAAGGAGACGCTGGATAAGGCTGAAATGCATTTTGCGGAGTTTATCGCGCTGCCTAAATTAAATGAAGAGGATGGCAGCAGTGTATTACTGGCATCCGTAGAAACCAGCTACAAGGAATATATTAATGCACTCAGGGAACTCTCTGCTTTCTTGGAGCAGGGGAATTATGATGCATTTTTAAACCAGCCAACAGAAAAGTATCAGCAGCAACTGGAATCTGATTTCAACCAATATATGCAGTATATCGGAGAGGAAATTAAGACTGCTGTTCAAGATGGTCGCTTTTATTATCAAATTGCAACTGCCATGTTTGCCGGAGCGATCCTGATGGTACTGGTCGTTGCTTGGGCAGCCCATTGGTGGTTAAAAAGAAATCTGCTCAAACCATTCGCTAATATGCGCAATCACTTCCAGAATGTTGCAGAAGGAAAATTGAATAAAGAAGTTTCTGTTTTCACTCATGATGAAATCGGTGAAGTTTTTTCCAAATTGCGTGAAATGCAGCGTTCACTGGTGAGTTCCATTACTTCGGTGAAAGAGAATACTAATCTGATGTATAGCGGTATTCAGGAAATTACTCAGGGTAACACTGATCTCTCTTCCCGCACTGAAGAGCAGGCGGCATCACTGGAAGAAACAGCCGCAAGTATGGAGCAATTGACGGCAACGGTAAAACAGAATGCGGAAAATGCCCGTCAGGCCAGTGAATTGGCAGTATCTGCCTCAAAAACAGCCTCTAAAGGCGGCGAGCTGACAACCAGCGTTGTGGAAACGATGGATGCAATTGCCAATAGCTCACAGAAAATCAGTGCCATTATCAGCGTTATTGATGGCATTGCATTTCAGACTAACATTCTGGCGCTTAATGCGGCAGTAGAAGCTGCACGGGCAGGTGAGCAAGGCCGCGGTTTCTCTGTTGTTGCTGGTGAAGTCAGGGATCTCGCTCAACGAAGTGCCGAAGCGGCAAAAGAGATTAAAACATTAATTAGTGAATCCGTTCAGCGGGTGAGTCAAGGTTCTGAATTGGTCAGTGATGCAGGGAAGACCATGAATGAATTGGTCGCTTCGGTAAACCGGGTCACGGATCTGATGGCCGAAATTGCTGCGGCATCTGATGAACAAAGTCGCGGTATTCATCAGGTGGCACAGGCAGTTACGCAGATGGATCAGGTTACTCAGCAGAACGCCGCATTGGTTGAGCAGTCAGCTGCGGCCGCTGCGGCACTTGAAGATCAGGCCGATATTCTGGTGAAAACAGTCGCACAGTTTGAATTACCGGATAATTCAGAGAATAAACTTGAGAATGAACTTTCACTTACGCTGAGATCTGCGGACAGCGAAGGGGCGGTCAGTCAGACTCGCTGAGGCCAGATGAAATCAAATTTAATTGCTTCAGCGACAAGTTTGTCGTCTTTGCCACTGAACCACATGATTCAGCGTTATACCCTATCAGATGCGCATTTTGAGCGCATCTGCCAGTTTATATATCAACGTGCTGGTATTGTGCTTGCCGCCCATAAACGGGAGATGGTCTATAACCGTTTAATTCGGCGTTTACGAGCGCTTGGAATGCGTGATTTTGGGCAATACCTGTTCATTCTTGAGAATGATACTAACAGTGAGGAGTGGCAGGAATTTATCAATGCGTTGACGACTAACCTGACGGCTTTTTTCAGGGAAGCGCATCATTTCCCTTTGTTAGCTAAACATGCAAGTAAGAAGAATGGTTCGTACCGGGTGTGGAGTGCGGCAGCATCCACAGGGGAAGAGCCGTATTCAATTGCTATGACGTTGAGTGATGTATTGGAGCATCGTTTTCAGCGGGTAAAAATTATTGCCAGTGATATCGATACCAATGTACTGGAAAAAGCACGTAAAGGTGTTTATCGGCTGGATGAGTTGCGCCAACTGACAGATCAGCAGAGAAAACGTTACTTTTTTAAAGGTGTTGGATCTTATGAAGGTTACGCGCGTGTTCGGCCCCAACTTGCTGATATGGTGACATTTCAGCATTTAAACCTGTTAGACCCCAATTGGCCGCTTGAAGGTAAATTTGATGCCATCTTTTGCCGTAATGTAATGATTTATTTTGATAAAAAGACGCAGGAACGGATACTGCGCCATTTTGTTGCTTTGTTAAAACCTGATGGATTGCTTTTTGCCGGGCATTCCGAAAATGTCACTCAAATAAGCCGGGAATTCTACTTGCAAGGACAGACTGTTTACGGTGTAGGCCGGGCAAGGAGAGGTCATGAATAAGATAACTGTCCTTTGTGTCGATGATTCAGCGCTTATGCGCCAAATCATGCGGGAGATCATCAATAGCCACCCGGATATGGAGGTAGTGGCTTGCGCACCCGATCCACTGGTGGCACGAGATCTGATTAAAAAACATAATCCACAAGTACTCACGCTGGATGTTGAAATGCCACGTATGGATGGCATTGATTTTTTGGAAAAATTAATGCGCCTGCGGCCAATGCCTGTGGTGATGATTTCTTCTCTGACAGCCAAAGGTTCTGAAATCACATTAAGGGCATTGGAACTTGGTGCTGTTGATTTTGTCACCAAACCTCAATTAGGTATTCGTGAAGGAATGCTGGCTTACAGCGAGCTTATTGCGGAGAAAGTGCGGACAGCGGCACAGGCTAAATTATCTGTGCCAATAACCACACCGGCAAACTCTGCGCCTTTAAGTTTTAAGCCGCTGTTATCCAGCGAAAAACTGATTGCAGTAGGTGCTTCGACTGGCGGAACGGAAGCGATAAAGAATTTGTTGCAACCGTTGCCGGTAACCAGTCCGGCACTACTGATTACGCAACATATGCCCCCGGGTTTTACCCGTTCTTTTGCTGAACGACTGAATAAACTTAGCCAAATTACAGTAAAAGAGGCTGAAAATGGTGAACGGATTTTGCCAGGGCACGCATATATTGCCCCAGGTGATCGCCATATGGAACTGTGCCGTAATGGTGCTGATTATCAGGTTCTGATAACTGATGCACCGGCGGTTAATCGCCATCGTCCGTCTGTGGATGTGTTGTTTCGGTCAGTGGCTAAATCTGCTGGAAGAAATGCTGTTGGTGTATTACTGACAGGAATGGGAAGTGACGGCGCGGCGGGTTTGCTGGAGATGAAGCAAGCCGGAGCATACACATTGGCACAAGATGAAGCGAGTTGCGTGGTGTTTGGTATGCCAAGAGCTGCAATACAAATGGGAGCTGTGGATGAAGTCATGGATATCCTCAAAATGAGCAAGAGAATGCTGGCAAAAATAAGCTCGGGGCAGGCTGTCCGTATTTAACGGCTGCCGGATAAATTTAATTTTTTTAAGCGGCTCTGTGCTGACTGGTAAATAATTTCAAGGAGTTTTTATGGCGAATAAGGATCTTAAATTTTTGGTGGTTGATGATTTCTCAACCATGCGTCGCATTGTTCGTAACCTTTTGAAAGAGTTGGGCTTTAATAATGTAGAAGAAGCTCAGGATGGGACGGAAGCCTTGACTAAGATTCGCTCATCTCAATTTGACTTTATTATCTCTGACTGGAATATGCCTAATATGGATGGTTTGGAGTTGTTAAAAGTCATTCGTGAAGATGCGCAATTGGCTAAGATACCCGTTTTGATGGTGACAGCGGAAGCGAAGAAAGAAAATATCATTGCTGCTGCGCAGGCCGGGGCAAGTGGTTATGTTGTTAAACCTTTTACCGCTGCTACTCTGGAAGAAAAGCTCAATAAAATATTTGAAAAACTGGGCCTCTAAGGAGACATAATGCGTGTAAATCCAATCATGCCAAGGGATGAGACCATTAGTGCCAGTGAAATTATCAGCCGTATCGGCCAGCTTACCCGTATGTTGCGTGATAGTTTACGTGAGCTGGGATTGGATCAAACGATCGCGCAGGCCGCTGAGGCAATACCCGATGCGAGAGAACGTTTGGACTATGTCGTGCAGATGACAGCGCAGGCCGCTGAAAGGGCGCTTAACTGTGTTGAGGCGGCGCAACCTCGTCAGAATGAGTTGGAATCATCGGCAATTTTACTGACTAAACGTTGGGATGAGTGGTTTGACAATCCGGTTGAATTGCCTGTGGCACGCTCATTGGTTACCGATACCCGGAATTACCTCAATACTGTACCTGAGCATACTGCTTTCACTAACGCTCAATTGCTGGAGATCATGATGGCACAAGACTTTCAGGATCTTACCGGTCAGGTTATCAAGCGGATGATGGATGTTATTCAGGAAATAGAAAAACAGTTAGTAATGGTATTGATGGAAAACATGCCGGCTGACCAGGTCGCGAAATCGAAAAAAGAGACTGACAGTCTGCTAAATGGTCCGCAGGTGAATCAAAATGGCGTGGGTGTTATCGCTAATCAGGCCCAGGTTGATGATCTACTGGATAGCTTAGGTTTCTGAAATAAAAGTGGCAGGATCAGCCTGCCACTCAGGATTAATGGTTTCACGAAAAGTCCCTGATAGGCAAAAATATTGCTGCGGGTGATTTCCGGCAGAAATCAATTAACTTGCATCAGAAAAGATATTTGAATCTGGCGCGTGCACCGTAGCGCTGGTCGTTATCACTGTTGGCGATTTTATTGTTAGCATCTGCCTCCAGCATAGAGACATAGGCACCAAGATAGAGATTAAAATTCTGCATATCCATGATGTCAGGGATCAGATATGACATATGGATGGTACGGATGTCGTATTTGCCTGGCTCATTGAAAGGATGGTTAATATATGCGGTGATATTGTCAGTGTTGAACTCTTTGATATTGTTGTGGGAATAGATATAGCCCAGTTCAAAGCGATGCCACGTAACATTGATTCCGGCAGTGAAGTTCTGCTCGCCTGAGGCATCCAGATAGGCGGTGTTCAGGTTGGCGACAATGCCGTTATCTGGATTGGTCACCAGACCGTTCCAACTTAGCGTCATGCCGTAGCCATTGCGTTTGGATTGATCAATCCATTGCCCTTGGGCATTTTGGTAGCCGTAAGCGTTGTTGACCACATTACTCTCCATCGCTATTGCTGCACTGAACTGGTCTTTTTTCCAGGCTGCAACTGGGCGTAGATAAGCAACATTTTTATTATTATTCAGTGTATGACCGTGGTAGGTCTTATCTTGGAATAGCGAAGTGCCATCCTCAAACAGTGTATTGAGTTCGAAATACCAATTGCCTGAGTATTTGCTCAGCATCAGGTTACCGCCGCTGTTACTACGGCCCCGTCCTTCTTTCATCATGTAGATATAACCGAAACCATCAGCATACAAATCGTTGGCGGTATTGCCAGAATACTGAATAAAGGTGTCCTGATTGAGAGGGAACATATCGTAGGCTTCAAAACGCCCGATTTTGGCCTGCCAATTTTTCTCGTTGCCGAAGAAGAAAGCTGCATCGTCGAGATTCATTTTGCCGGTCACGTCTGCTAGTGGTTGCACACTGAAACCGGCGAAGTCGCCGTTCTGATTGCGACGGTAGCCGTCCAGCCCAATCAAGATGCGGCCATTAATATTCCAACGTTCTTTGTCGCCGGGCTTCCAGTTTTTGTTTTCATTGGTTTTCAGTGAAGTAAGCTGACCGCTTCGGCTGGCGCTGTCGAGATTGAATTCTACATCACCGTACAGTTTTAGATCGCCAAAGTTATTCAGCTTCAACTTGCTGGCTGGTGAAGCGTTATTTTCCAGCGAAGTCATGGGTTGTGCCACCTTTACGGTCTGCTGTGTGGTTTCGGTAGTGTGTTGTTCCAAACGTTGTGCGCGTTGCTCGGCGGTTATGGCACGTGCTTCGGCCTGGGCGGCGTGTTGTTCTGCCTGTTGTAACCGTTGCTCCAGTGCATCAAGGCGCGCTTCGATGCTGGTGGCGGGCGAGGCAAGGACGGAGGCTGAAAGGATTAATCCTGGTGTGACAATAAGATAGCGAAGGTTTTTCATAGTACTCTACCCTTTGGGATATTAGTTATTATGCTTTATTACATCGTCAAACGGGTTTTCAGGCTAAAAGATAATTGAGTTAAGTTAGCGGGTGCCAATCAATGACTCATTAGCAAAAATCGCCTTAAACCCTCGCCCAGTGCGGGCGGAGAGATAAGGCGAAAATCCTAAAGGGCTTTAAGAGATTAATCAAGTGTATTTGGGGCGTGTTAAGATACATATCTGAAGTGGAAATAACCGCATGAATTAATCACGTTGTGGTTCTATTTTTTATAGAAAGAAGAGGGGTAAAGTAGGATGTATTTGGTTCTATTATTATAGCAATAACCTATAGTTGTCATAGATATAAAT
The DNA here is from genome assembly GCF_042879395.1 of Photorhabdus sp. RM322S. Taxonomy (NCBI): domain Bacteria; kingdom Pseudomonadati; phylum Pseudomonadota; class Gammaproteobacteria; order Enterobacterales; family Morganellaceae; genus Photorhabdus; species Photorhabdus sp. RM322S. The sequence continues at coordinate 174,310 of NZ_JBHFKW010000001.1, read as the reverse complement.
TTATTTAAATAAACCTCATGGAAATTATATTTTATCTTATTATTTTTTTAATTTAATATTTAAATGATTGATAGTATATTCAAATAGTTGCGAAATATGTTTTTATATGTTGATATGCCATTCATTGAACTATGATGTCAGTTGGGTAGGATATAATAAATCTAATTTAATCATGTGGTTGGATATATCGGCACCTTTTTGTGATCACTCCCTCATTAAGACAGATTCTTTTATGATAAAACATAAGAGATAATAAGCTAAATTTTTGTAAAATATCACTATTAATACTGTGTAATTTTATCAATTCAATTTAATGTATTATTCGATACAGCGAGGTCATTATTGACATTCATCACAGAATAGAATGAGTTTTGATGTGAGCATAAAGTCTTAAGTTCGATTGATATAATGGGTGTTATTATTTTGGAGCCATGCCTTGGTTAAATATAAGAATACCTAATGAATCGTTTGTCGGGAAAATCTGATCACTAAAATAATTTAGCAAAGTAATGAATAATTCGAGTATCTTAATCATTGCAGGATTCAAAGAAATAGGTAAAAACCTGTTTTTTAATCGTAACGTAATCATGGAAATGCCGGTGTTTATTGGCTCCGTTCTTAGCGAATGGCTATTGTTCAACGGTTGGAGTTTTTTAAATGGCGTCACATTGTGTTCAGGACAATGCTCAAAATTCGGGAAACACCGCGACAATCAAAGCTATTCATGGTCATGGAGATACTTTTGCCTACCACGTCAGGCGTATAAACGTTATTAAGAAATGTGACCGCATATCGCCATCTTTATGTAATCCGTGTGGCGGGATTACCCGTGTTTACTTCTTTATCGGGATTGATAGTCTCTCAGGCAGTTACGGCAGGGGCTACCCCGAGTTTGCTTCTTTATCAGGCATTAGGCGCAATAACGACAACTACCACGTTAACTATTTGTGAGGAAAAAGAGAGTGATAGACGTACAGATCAATGAAGTACCTCTTAAGGAACACAGCCCTTCAATGGATAATTGTCTGGATGAGCAAAAGTTACTTTATGACATGCTGCTGTCACGGGAAATTGATAATCGTAGTGCGCTAGTCACGCGACAAGGCCGTGCCTGGTTCCATGTGTCGGCTGCTGGACATGAAGGGCTGGCAGTGTTGCCGCAGCTTATGAAAAAGAATGATGTGCTGGTTCCTTACTATCGTGATCGGGCATTAGTTTTAGCGCGTGGTATGTCTACTGTTGAAATGGCAAGGGAACTGATGGGAAAGGCCACTTCTCACTCAGCCGGCCGGACCATGTCGAATCATTTTTGCGACAAAGAGAACAATATCTTCTCGGTAGTCAGCCTGACCGGAACCCAATGTATTCCCGCAGCCGGAGCTGCCTGGGCAAGTGCGTTGGACAATAAAAATGGGCTTGTCGTGTGTGGTGTCGGCGATGCAGCAACCCGGCAGGGAGAATTTTATGAAGCGGTCAGCTTTGCGGTTGAAAGGCGTTTGCCCGTAGTTTTTGTGGTTTCCGATAATAAGTTGGGTATTAGTACGTCAACGGAGGCAATGGCGCCGTATCGATTGGGAATCTTTAACGAGTGTTTAATCCGCCATGCTGATGCCCGCAGGCCGGAAACCGTGTTTCCTGTTGCACAGGAGGTGTTCAATAAGGCGCGATTTGAGCGAACTCCCTGCATCTTGGTTTGTCGTATGGATCGGTTAGATTCTCATTCCAATTCGGATTCTCACAAGTTGTACCGTTCTCAGGATGAACTGGAAGCGTTACAGGATCCTATTGAGAATTATGTTGCCTATTTAAAGGAAAAAGGGGCGCTTAATGATCAGGATTTGGCTGAACAAAAAGAGAGCATCAAATCTGATGTAGCGGAAATATTTGAGCGTGTTTATCACGAGGAAGAGCCTGATCCTGAAAGTGTAAGTACCTATTTGTGCAATCGTCAGGGGGCTCCTGTCGTACATGCTGAGATGGAAGCCGAAGAGACACAGGTTAAAGCGGTCAATCAGGTTTTGAATGAGGCGTTAAGTCAGCATCCGAATGTGCTGTTATTTGGTGAGGATATTGAGGATCCTAAAGGGGGGGTTTTTGGTTTCACCCGTGGCTTGTCCACCCGCTATCCTGATCGCGTTATTAATGCTCCTCTTTCTGAAGCCACGATTATTGGCTCATCTGTTGGGTTGTCCGCTTGTGGCTGGCGTCCGATTGTTGAACTGCAATTTATCGACTTTGTTGGGCTGGGCCTCAATCAGTTACAGTCACAACTTGGCACTTTAAGCTGGAGAACGGTGGGGAAATGGCGCTGTCCGGTGGTGATATATGCTCCTTATGGCGCTTATCTCCCAGGAGGCGGTATATGGCATAGCCAGAGCTCGGACGGTATCTTAGCGCATATTCCCGGTATTAATGTTCTTGTTCCAACGACACCTGCCGACACTATTGGATTATTCCGTACAGCATTAAGTCTGGACATGCCGAGCCTGATCCTGATCCCTAAACACCTTATGCGAGAGCGTCATGAGCGTCGGCAGGTGAGTCCGGTGCCTCTCGGCCAGGCGAATATCGTCAGGGCAGGAAAGGATATTACGCTGGTTTCCTGGGGAAATACTGTTCAACTTGCGACTATGGCTGCTCTTCAGGCGGAAAAAGACAATATTGACATTGAAGTGATTGAATTACGTAGTCTGGTACCTTGGGATAAACAGCGGATTGCGGAATCTTTACGCAAAACCGGGCGGCTTATCGTTGTACAAGAAGATACCCGGACAGCCAGTGTTGGCGCATCCATTATTGCTGATCTTTTGGATGAGAATGACAATTTCTTCTCCTTACTGGCACCTCCGCGCCTGGTGACGCGTGAAGATATTCATATTCCTTTTAATCCTTGTTTAGAGAAAGCTGTTTTGCCCGGCACGGATGACATTTTGGCCTCCGTATATGCGGTAATGAGCTAAGGAGAACTTATGGCACAGTTGCTTATTCCCCCGATGGGAGAAGGAACCACTGAAGTCGTTATCACCCAGCTACTTAAGCAGGTAGGAGATCATGTCAAGCGTGATGAACCTGTTTATGAAATGGAGACGGATAAGGCCGCTTTTACCATTGAATCTGATGTTGAGGGGATCCTGGAAAAATGGCTGGCTGCGGAAAATGATATTATCCCTGTTGGGTCGCCTATTGCGGTCATCAGAGCCGTCGGTGAGTTGGCAGAACTTTCCCCTGTCAGTGAAGAGTTGACGCCTCCGCCGGTTAGCGTGGAGAAAGTGGAGGCTGTTCCTGAGGTATCTGCTCCTCCTGCACGTATTCCGCCCAAAACCCGTCAGTATGCACAAGAACACCAAATTAAGCCCCACATTCTTAATCAACTGGCGGAAAAATACGGGACATTATTGCCCAGCCATATTGATGACTACCTTAAGCACAGCGAAACTAAATTGCCAGAAAATGGCCATTCCAAAGATGACAATATTGGTTTTCTGTCAAAAGATCAGCAGCGCTTTAATCGCGCGTTACGGCTGAATAGCGGTACGGTACAACCTTGTTGGGCAGGCAAACCCCTGTCGATTGAGCTGGTTGATAACGCCATTCGTCATCTAACCGAGAACTCCGGGCAGCAAGAGTGGATAACACCGTTTCAGGTAATCACTTACGCAGTTTCTCAGGCGCTGAAAAAATTCCCAATGTTGCGTTCAAGGCTGCTGGATCAAGAGCGTTATCATACTTATACGGATATCAATCTGGGTATTGCTTTTCTGGATGAAAAAGGTGATTTGAGTTCATTAAAAGTGCCTGGCACACAGACCATGGGCTTTTTCGAGTTCAGGCAGCATCTGAATAGTGTACTTGATCCCGATGCTGAAAGAATGCCCGTCGATATAGATGTTCCCATGATGATCTCGTATACCGGCAGCGATGGTGCTACCTTGGCTGTACCGCTTATCGTGCCGCCATCTCAGTCAACATTGTTCATCGGTGCTCCGCACAACAAAGAAATGAACCTCGTTTTGGCATTCAATCACTATTTGCTGAATGGGGTAGAAGCGGCTGAATTTCTTACCGAGATTGCTGCTGAAGTTCGCGTTCTGTCCGGGCCGCAATCTGTCGCACATCAGATGGAAGGTCAATCCGGTAAACCGGTTGCTGGGCAGTTACGCACGCTTCTGGCTGACTTCCTGAATTGGGACGAGGATTTTACTGAATCAATGATGCAACGTACCTGGGCTGATTTGGGCATTGATTCGCTAAAAGCGGTAAAACTTGCGGAGCTGATGTCAGTGCGTTTTCGCCGGAAATTATCGCCCACGCTGTTCTGGCGTTATAGCTCACCGCATCGGTTGATTGAGTATCTTGACGTTTCCAGAACTGAAGTGGCCGAGAAGAAACATTCCTTAGATGACTTTATTAATGCGGTGCGTTGTCTTGATGGTGAAGCAGCATTAGGATTGCAGCGCCTCATAGAGGGAGGTAAGCATGGATAATCTGCATCACATATATCATTCACTCAGCCTGGAGGAACAGCGGATAGCTAAATCCGCCTTACTGGAACATCTAAGCTCTATGGCTCCATCAGTAAGCAGTTCAGGTGATACGAAACAGATGCCTATTGCTATTGTGGGCATGGCCTTCCGACTACCTGGCGCGGAAGATTCCCCAGAGCAAATGTGGGAGATCATAAGATCCGGACGTAGTGTAATAGAAGAGATCCCAGAGCAGCGGCTTGCGTCTGGAAAACCTTACATTATTCCGCTGCCTAAAAAAGCATTAAAAGCTGGGTTACTGAATAATATTGATGGTTTTGATGCACCATTCTTTGGTATTTCTCCGCGAGTGGCCGCCATGATGGATCCGCAGCAGAGAATGTTGTTGGAGCTGACTTGGCAAGCGATAGAAGATAGCGGTACTAATCCGCTGAGTTATTCAGGGTCAAAAACCGGTGTTTTTATTGGCTCGTGCAGTAATGATTATCGTGAACTTGTCGCGGCTGATATGGCAATGGCGAATGCTTATGCAACGACGGGAACACTGAATTGCCTGTTGGCAAACAGGTTATCATTTTATTACAACTTTGTTGGTCCCAGCTTGCAAATTGATACCGCGTGTTCAAGCGGATTAACGGCGCTGACTCAGGCGGTAAATTCATTGCGTTCTGGGGAATGTCATCAGGCGATAGTTGGCAGTATTAATTTGTTGAGCAACACATTTAACATGGCCGCATATTACCGGGCAGGAATGTTATCTAAGGATGGTTGTTGCCGAGTTTTTGACGCGGACGCGAATGGCTTTGTCCGTGGTGAAGGCGCTGTGTGTCTGTTTTTGAAAACGCAAAAACAGGCATTGGAGGATCAGGATCCTATTTATGGATACGTTCGGGCATCGGCGGTAAATCATGGTGGGCGTGCTAACTCACTGACTTCACCTAACCCTGAGCAGCAGATTGCATTAGTCAATGATTGCTTGCAACAGGCTGGCGTTGCTGCGGAGCAAATCAGTTACCTGGAGGCACACGGTACGGGAACTTCGCTGGGCGATCCCATAGAATTTAACGCGCTTAACGAAGTCTTTAACCATGATCAGTCAGGAAAAATCCGGCAACCTTGCTATATTGGCTCAGTAAAAGCCAATATTGGGCATTTAGAAGGGGCGGCGGGGTTAGCGGGTATTGTTAAAGTTTTATTGATGTTGCAGCATAAATCCATTGTGCCTTGCGCGGCATTTCAGCGTTTGAACCCTGAAATTGATAGCGCTGACACGCGCTTACAACTGGCTACAGAGGAAAGCGCCTGGCAGGTGGATGCCGGGCAAAAACGTTTTGCTGGGCTCAGCTCTTTCGGATTGGGTGGCAGTAATGCACATGTTATTTTGGAGGAGGCGCCGACCAAAGTTCAGCAACAGATTAAAGCCAGTTCGGAGAGATATTATTATCCCATCGCGGCTAATAGCCAGGCATCGTTGCAAAAAATGGTGGTTATGTTGGGAGATTTTATTGCGAACGATGAAAACATCGATCTACAAGCGGTTAGCTGGACATTGCAGTTTGGCAGGGCGGCGCTATCTCATCGGGCATTGTTTGTTGCAACATCACGGCAGGATCTCCTGAACCAACTCCGTGATTTTGCTTCATCTGCTGCAACCAAAGAAGATCAATGGCTTCATATGGCAGAGGACGATTCTCGATTCTTATGGTTACAAGGTCAGGATATAGATTGGCGTACTTGCTGGCCTTCCGGGCAGAAGCCGTTACGCATTCGACTGCCCAAATATGCTTTTGAACATCGGCGTTACTGGTTACCTCACAACGAAACTGTGGTTGAAAAACCGTAGTTGGGGCCTCTCTTTTCCGTATAAATTCCCTGTTTTACAACAGGGAATTTATCAGGTCTATTAATCAACCCATTTAAAGAATGAGGAATGTTTTCGCTTCATCGAAAATTTTAAATAACGTGTTATCGATTAATTGGTTTTCTCTCATGCTTAATAACGTTTTAATTGTATTAACGATGGTAAAAAGTCTGACAGATTAATTAATCAAAAAGGTTATATACCCAATAGATTTCAAGATGCCTCGCGACGGCAAGGGAGCGAATCCCCGGGAGCATAGATAACTATGTGACCGGGGTGAGCGAGTGCAGCCAACAAAGAGGCAACTTGAAAGATAACGGGTATAACGATAAGCCGGTATTTAAGCGTTAATAGAGGACGAAAATAGCCTGGAAAAATAACGAAATTGATTTTCGCATGAGATTATATTAAAGGCATGAAAAAGAGGGGCCGTTTAAATCAAAACGTAAAAAAGAAATACTATTACATGGGTTAAAGTAGTGAAAAGCAAGTTTAAACTGGCGTATTAAAGGTATCGCAATGCTGCATAGTAAACGCAATATAAAAACGCTGAAAGTACCCAGTTACTATTATGTTAAATCATTTGCCTGAGGATTTTGTTATACCGATTTTTCATGATTGATTATTTAATTGGTTTGTAAAAAAGTTTATTTCCAGGTTGAGGATTTTATTAAAGTAGATTAATTTTTGGGAATGTATTGTCTGATTAACCTATTCATGTTGTTGCTTGTCTTTTTTTCTGGAGTATATAAGTTTTAATAAAGCCAATTTTTGCTTTTCATTTTTCACTGATAATTTTATAAGGTTTTAACAATTGTTTTTACCACTTTTACCGTCTGCTTTTTGTTAAGTTTAATCATCATGGGATATCGTGTTTTACACGAACATTAATCATACCCGTTTTATCTTTGCTGGCGCTGCTTTACTGGCAATCCTAAACGGTTTTCATCGGTCACTATTCTTTATTTTGTCTTCATAAATCAATCAGTAAATAACCTGATAATATAAATATATCCCTTTGTGTTTTTTCGGATAATATACTTTTTCTCACTTATTTATTTTAAATTCTTGGTTAATGGTTAATGGTTAATGGTTAATGGTTAATGGACTTTGATTAAATTTAATTAACATGATTTTAAAAAAATCACTTATAGTTAAATACGTGTTTTATATAAAATATTTAATATATTCATTTTCATTATTTTAAATGGTCATGGCAGGACAGGTAAATATAAAATAAGAGGAGGATGGCATCGTTGATGAATATTATTAAACATGACAAGGAATAAGCCGTTTTTAGTCACTCTGCACCTTTTAAAAATCCGGCATTAATGGTTGCCTGTTTTTTTACCCTCAGCTAATTAATCACCGAAAAAAATCAGCTTGTCGATTGCCTAAAAAGGGAAAATAAGTAAAAACATGATAAGTCTGTAAAACGCATCTCATTCCAAGGGGATGATAGAATAAAATAAATAATTTCCTGTGTTTATTGAGAATAAAACACGCACCATACGGAGGGAGGTTTAATATCCGGTGGTGCAACCAAAAGCTCTTTTTCCCAGCGAGCCAGCCGTTTGGCTGGCAGTGGATGAATGGTAGGAAACCATTTTTTGAGTAGATTTTTTAATGCTGCTTTCATTCGGAAAGATCTTCATCAGGGGGACCAAGGCGATCCAGTTCTGCCAAAATCAACGGAATTTGTGCGTCTAAATCGGCGGGTCTTTTATCTTTGCTCCACCAGATAAGCGGCCCACGGCGTTTATAATCCACCTTACTGACTGCTTCTTTGCCGTTTAATAAGAATTTCACCATAAAGGCGACTGCCAGCGCTTTATCATTGCCACTGCTTAAGAAAGCAAAGGAATAACTACTGACGTTAGGGATAAAACCACGCCCAATAAGCTGATTGTTTTCGTCTAAGCCATAGACTTTGAGGAACAGAATATTAGTTTTTTCTGCCATGCCTACTTGTGGATAACGGGCAGCATAAGCTTTACCTTTATACCAGGTGTAAAAAATCTGTTGTTCACGATCGATAATTAATGGAGCCTGACGGCGTAAAAAAAATATAGCCCATACAAAAGGCGGAATAATTATCAGATAGAGCAATAGGAAGCTTATATCAATAATGAGAAGTCGAGAGCTACTTGGATAAAAAGTATAACGATAATATAAATATTTTATTAGTGGGATCTCTTTATCGTTACCGATATAGCGGATATCTTCCATATCATCAGGTAGATCATCGCGTAGATAAAATTTTTCACCGTAATCTTTTTTTGCATAGCCGATCCATCGGTGAATAGCTTTTTCATCAATTTTTCGTTCTTCAATAAATTCGTTAATATTTAGAATAAGACTACTAATAATCCCTAATGTGACTGGGATTAAGGTAATACTCCGGGCGCGGCGTTGAGTATTGCGAATATGACATTCTTTATTATCAAGGTAGTCCAATATTTCCACATGCTTAATGGTTTCTGCATCCTTAATATCCGGTTGTGCCGCCAGAATTTCTTTTTCCCAGCGGGCCAGCCGTTTGGCTGGCAGTGGATGAATGGTAGGAAACCATTTTTTGAGTAGATTTTTTAATGCTGCTTTCATTCGGAAAGATCTTCATCAGGGGGACCAAGGCGATCCAGTTCTGCCAAAATCAATGGAATTTGTGCGTCTAAATCGGCGGGTCTTTTATCTTTGCTCCACCAGATAAGCGGTCCACGGCGTTTATAATCCACCTTACTGACTGCTTCTTTGCCGTTTAATAAGAATTTCACCATAAAGGCGACTGCCAGCGCTTTATCATTGCCACTGCTTAAGAAAGCAAAGGAATAACTACTGATGTTAGGGATAAAGACACGCTCGATAAGGTTATTATTTTCATCCAGTCCGTAGACTTTGAAATACAGAATATTAGTTTTTTCCAACATGCCTAATTGTGGATAACGGGCAGCATAGGCTTTACCTTTATACCAGGTGTAAAAGATCTGCCGTTCCCGATCGATAATTAATGGTGCCTGTCTCTGCCAGAAAAATACACAATAGACAAAAGGTGGAATAATCAGCAGATAGAGCAGCAGGAAGCTTATATCAATAATGAGGAGTCGAGTACTACTTGGGTAAAAATTATAACGATAATATAAATATTTTCTTAGTGAAATTTCTTTATCATTACCAATATAGCGTGTATCTTCTAGATAGTTTGGTAAATCATCACGTAGGTAAAAATTTTCCCCATATTCCTTTTTAGCTATATTAACCCATCGATAAATTTCTGATTCATTACTCTTTCGTTCTTCCATAAAATCGTTAATGTTTAATGCCAAGCTGCTAATAATCCCCAGTGTTACTGGAATCAGGTTAATGCTCCTAAAACGGCGTTGAGGATTGCGGATATGGCATTCTTTATCATTCAGGTAGTCCAGTATTTCCACATGCTTAATGGTTTCTGCATCCTTAATATCCAGTGGTGCGGCCAGAAACTCTTTTTCCCAGCGTGCCAGCCGTTTAGCTGGCAGTGGATGAATAGTGGGAAACCATTTTTTAAATAAGCTTTTTAGTCGTTGCTTCATAGTGTACGCTCCCCGTCAAGACTGCCTTTAATGGTATTTTCTGCTGTCGGTTCTTTTTCCCAGAGATAGCGCAAAGGGGCGATGACATTTGTCGATTGTTCATAGTACCAGTACAGTTCGCTACTGCGGGGATAAACGCCCATTGTTTCTGAGATGACTACTTCCAGCGTTGCCGTATCGCCATTCAGGGTCAATTTAGCCTGCTCCTTAGCTTTCCTGAATTTGGCATTGCGAAAAGCATCAGGGGTATATTTGCGGCGGTTAATCTCAACATAATCGATTTTTCCTTCCCAGTAGTAGGGAGCTCTGGATGGAGTTACAAAGATCCCGCGAATATCTGAGAGACCCATCTGAAAAGCAGGCAGGGTAAAACAATAGGTCGTGACACCAAACCCCTGATGTATTTTCAGTTGTGGCTGAATAAACAGATTTAAAAACTCCTGGTTTTCGATAACAAAATGATTTTGTGTGTCATTATCCATTCTTCTTGCATTTTCTAATTGTTTTTCAATGGATAGCCTTTCCTTTTTTTCATCCCAAAAGCCATACTTATCTCCCGCTCCCCAAAAACAGTTATTCAGCACTTTTTCCAAATCTGACCAGGCGCTGCTGGCCTGGACAATACTGCCACCGATAAGCAAACTGGCTCCCACAACCAGCCATGTCAGCAGTCCTGCTGTCATGACCGAGCCGGCGGCAAAGAAGACTAATCCTACCGTTGTTAGGATAATGGAGCCTGTTCCGATAGCGATATCACTGTAACCTTCTACACTATTACCCACTTTGAAAGCGTTACTGGCATCATAGAAGGAGACCAGCGCCCCTAAATAACCTGCCACGCTACCGGCAACCCGGGAGAACTGACTGACCATAGCTGTATTGACAGCAGGCACTTTTATGCCGTTCATCAGCGCCTTGACTATCGGGGAATTTACCTTGCTCGCCAGCGTCGAACCCAGAGAGGTCAAATCGGCACTCATACCAATCACCGCGGTACTAAAGCGCAGCAGACTCATATAGGACGGTCCGGGCTGTAACGGGTTGTTGCGGGCATATTCTGTCTGCGTGAGCACGTCCGCCAGGGTAAAGGCATTCAGAAACAGGCTGACGCCGGTCAGTGAGGAGTCAAACAGTAAACCAATGGACGGTTTACCGGCACCGTCTAAGGTAAAAAGCTGAACCGGCGAGTCTGCAAGGGTCTTAACGGCGGGCAGGGTTATCACCGGTTTGTCACCAAGTGATTCCAGCCGCTTGCTCCAGTTAATGATCCGTTCCCCGATAGCCTGTGTCCGCATCGCGGGATCTGGCAGGTGACGATTTGCTTTCGATTCCAGACGCTTAAGCACTTCCTGATAGCTCTGTTCACTGAGTGCCACTCTGCCATCCGGTTCAATCACCACGCCCAGCGTAGAGAGCAAGGCGGGGACAAATTGCTGGGTTATCCGGTCAATGGCTTTTTGGGGAAGCTGTCGGCCATAATTTGTCCCCTGAGAAATCGCCTGACCGGGATTGGCGCAGACGGTAGCCAGAAAAGTCCCCATGCCCAGCAGAATATTATCGACTCCGCGAATAAACTGACTTTGAAGCATCGGCGATTTGACTTTGTCGTTATTCAGCACGGTGATAACACTGCCGGTAATGGTGCGCCAGAAGTTGCCATCCCCGTTGCTGTCCGACTCTTTGGCGGCAAGTTTTGCCAAAACCTGTTGGCCGGGCAGGGAGGATTGCAGATTGCCGAGCAGTTCTGAGAGGATTTCACTGAAAAATTGGAACTCCAGCGCGTCCTCTTCTTCCCGCGTCTCTTTTTCATCTTGCAGTGAAAAGAAGTAGTGAAAGTAATTTTGTAGCCCGCCGACCTGATAACTCAGCGCCGGGTTGTCCGCAAAGGCCTCAAACAGTTTCATCAACATCGCCTGACGGACTTCAAAGTCTTGGGTAGTTTTTTTCAGTTTCGGCCAGTCGTTATCCCAGCGATCCTGATTAATACTGTCATCTATTTTCTTTTTCAGCGCCGGGTCTTTGGTCGCTTTGAGCCTTTCGACATAGAAACCGATAGTCAATGGGTAGATATTGGAGGCGTTGTAGCTCTGTTGCCACAGATGCAGGATAGAGTACGCTTCCGCGATATCCCGCTGGCGGCCCACCGGGTCATGCAGAATAACAATCCGCGCCTGTTCGTGCAGGTGCAGATAACCGTTGATTGCCTTGATAATCACGTCGGCATCCATCTCGTAGCTTTCCTGCGTGGTCAGCGCACCAATCTTGGCGGTCGCTAAATCCAGTTCATTGATGTCTTTTTCAATGATGGCTTTGATGTCGGCAAATTGCTCCTGCTGGATTTTGTAATCGACGATCAGCTTACGGAAGTACTTGACTGAGGCCTTAACGGCGAAGGGGGACTGTTCCTTATCAAGATTGATGAACTGCATGGTTTTCTGCCGCAGTTCCAGGCTGCCGTTCATTTTATCCAGTACGGAGGAGTGCCACGGGTGTTCGCTGTAGGCGATACTGATATTGATGACATCTTTGGCGACAAACAGGAACGGGTGACCTTCTCCCCGAATGCCCGGCTCAGGGATCAGCCCCTCACTGGCGTCTTTGCGGTTGAGGAACATGTATTTTTTAAATTTCTCAACCCGCTGTTTTTTGCCGTTAACCTCTTTCTCCGACACGCAGTATTTAAAGATATGCAGGAGGCCCTGGGCTTTGCTGCCGCGAGCGGTAAGTGGGGCTTCTTCCTTGATATATATCCAGCCGGGGCGCAGGAGGCGGGCGGCGTAGCCTTTGGTTTTCTCGATTGATGAGGAGAACATCAGGGTGTGGATATCCGGGGGGGCTGCTGGTTTTTCCAGTTCTCTGCCGAAAAAGTTGACATAAGCATAACGAACCGGGTAAATCGGTTTAATGTCGCAGTCACAGGGCTGCATGTAATTATCGACTTCAAGATTTTGCGGGAACAGCTCGTAAGCTTGTTCTATCAATTTGTCGAAGCGGTCCTGAATGTCAGTTGTCATAACATTTCCTTAGATGTCAGTGTGTCGCACTGTTCAAAAAGTGAATGTGTATTCCTGCATATTGGTCTGCATGCCCTCAATTTTTTGCTGAATATCGGCATCAGAAGTGCAAAACTTTTCAGCAACCGGAGAATATCCAGTTCACCAAATTCAGAGAGTAAATGGGGCAAAGAGTGGGTGTTCTTGCGCGGTAGTTATTCATATCACGCTTTATTAATAAAAATTTTCCCTATGGATATCTTCAAAGCTTTTCATTTTCACCTCAGATTCTTTTACGACCAAATATTAATATAAATTAATGCTTTTCTCTAATGAAAATCAAGGTTTATAATTTAAATATATGTAAATTTGTATTTAAAACAGTAAATAATGTAAATTTTATAAATGTTTAAGTAACGTCATTATTTGATTTATTTCTATGGGATTGCAATTAAGCAAGCTGTCATGGCTTCTTTCTTGAGCCGTTATCCGCTCATTAAATATCATTGCGTGATATGATTTAAAAGGTGATCAATAATGCAACATATTTAACTTAAAAATATGACAATTTTATGAAAATAAAGCTAATTTCATCGTCTCTAAAGCTTGATGTCAGGTGAATAAAACGGCTGGTCAGGAAGAGCGATATTTCGATAAAAAATAAAATAGAATCAATGACACAATGAGAATTATGCCTCAATATTCCCCCCAAACTCTGATTGAAGCTAAAAATATTGCATGCCAATTTGACGGTGAGCCGAAACCGTTATTTTCTGGCATAGATATTAATTTGACAATTGGACAACAAGCGCTTGTTGGACGTAATGGTATTGGTAAATCCTGGTTAGCGACCATTTTGGCTGGCCGTTATTCACCTTCTGAAGGTATGGTGCAGCGGTTTTGTGACGTAGGTTATTTGTCTCAGGGATTAGCCCCTTTTCCGGGCAATGGTGCCGATATTTTAGGTATTTCAACTCTGCAAAGTGCTTATCGCCGGATCCTGGATGGAGAAGGAAGTGACGAGGATTTTGAAAAAATGGAAGGGAACTGGGATATCGAGCAGCAAACAGAGTTAATGCTGGCGGAAGGGGAATTATCGGCGCGTGTTTTGCATCAGGCATTTGATACTTTAAGCGGTGGAGAACAAACACGGCTTCGATTGCTTGCGTTGAAACGGCAAGGGTGCCAGTTTTTAGTGTTGGATGAGCCAAGCAACCATTTGGACAGGCAAGGGCGCATTTGGCTGGCGGAATGGTTAACCGCATTTAGCGGTGGGAGCTTGTTGGTTACCCACGATCGCCGATTGCTGCAAAATGTCGATGTGCTATATGAGTTGAATAGCCTGGGTTTGCATCGTAGTGTGGGGGGATGGGAAACGTATCTGGAAAGTCGGGAGCAGCTTCGTCTTGGTGCTTTGCGTGAGGTGGAACAAACGCAAAAGCAGCTAAAACAGGTGCAGAGATCAAAACAGCGGGATTTGGAACGTTTGAGCAAAAGACAGAGCCAGGGCAAGCAGAAACGGGCCGGGGCTAACCAAAGTAAGATTATCCTGGATCGTGAACTTGGGCGTTCCGAAGCGACGCAGTCGCGCCAGGCAAAATTACACGATGAACGACTGGAAAAAGCCGCTTCTTCATCGTTGGATGCAAGAGAGAAATTAGAGATCGTCGATCCACTGGCTATTGCTGTCGCTGCTCCCGAAACAGCCACTAATCCTTTACTCTATTTACAGGATGTGATTTTGCCCTATGGCTCACCGATGCCACTGAGTCTGACGGTCAACTCTGGCGATAGAATTGCTATCGTGGGTGAAAACGGCTGTGGAAAATCAACGTTGTTAAAATTAATGGCGGGTAAAATTGCTCCGGTTCAAGGAGAACATCGAGTTACGCCATCACAACGCCTGATGGATCAGCACTTTTCTTTTCTCGATAAATCACAGTCGGCGCTGTATAACTTTCAAATACAGGAGCCAGGATGGCGGGAAGATCAATACCGGACACGTCTTGCACAGTTGCGTATTCGTGGGGAAGAGGCGTTAAAACCGGTAAAATATTTAAGTGGTGGAGAACAATTAAAAGTGGCTCTGGCCTGTCTTTTTTGTGGCTCTGTTGCACCCGCCCTTTTATTGTTGGATGAACCTGATAACCATTTGGATATTGAATCCAGGGAGTTGCTACAGCAGGCGTTATATCATTACACCGGATCCATCGTGTTGGTATCTCATGATGACACTTTTATTGAGAAAGCAGGTATATTACATGAGATAAGACTCCCGAAAATCATTGCTCGTAGTGGATAAATAGAAATGGCTTCATTGCTTTGAATCAGTTTTGTCATTCGTCTTGATCCCACAAATACCCCGTCAAATTTCTCATTGTTCCAGC
Source organism: Photorhabdus sp. RM322S (assembly GCF_042879395.1). Classification (NCBI taxonomy): domain Bacteria; kingdom Pseudomonadati; phylum Pseudomonadota; class Gammaproteobacteria; order Enterobacterales; family Morganellaceae; genus Photorhabdus; species Photorhabdus sp. RM322S. The sequence goes on along the minus strand of NZ_JBHFKW010000001.1, from coordinate 159,016 downwards.
CATCGAATTTTTTCTCTTTTGTCATGCTAGCAGCTATTTAATTCCATATTTTCTGACCGAAAACGTTTTAAACGCAGACAAGGAAAGCCGTGGCCGAAGATAGCGATCTTGAGAAAACAGAAGAACCCACGCCCCATAAACGGGAAAAAGCCCGGAAAGAGGGGCAGATAGCCCGCTCCAGAGAGCTGAGTTCTATATTGATGCTGACCAGTGGCCTGAGTTTGCTCTGGATAAGCGGTCAATCAATTACTCATGAATTGTCGCTGATGGTGTTTGAAGGTTTTAACTTCGATCACAGCATGGTCAGCAATGATAAACAGATGATTCAGCAGATTGGCAGGTTGCTGCGGCAAGCTGTTTGGGCTTTATTACCGGTTTTTGCCGGATTAGTGTTCGTTGCGTTAAGCGCTCCGGCGCTATTGGGTGGATTAGTATTCAGTACAAAATCCATCAAATTTGATGCGAAAAAATTGAATCCTATTTCTGGTCTGAAACGTATTTTTTCAATGAATGCGTTAGCTGAATTATTCAAAGCGTTGCTTAAAGCAGGGTTTGTCGGAATTGGTGCGGCTTTATTTCTTTGGATGAACTGGCCTGCCATGTTACGGCTGATCGCGCAACCACCGCTGTTGGCATTGGATGATGCAATGCAAATGCTGATATTTGCCGGTTATGTGGTGGTTTTCATGTTGATACCGATGGTGGCTTTCGATGTTGTTTACCAGATATACAGCCATCTGAAAAAACTGAGAATGACCCGACAGGAAATAAAGGATGAATTTAAAGAACAAGAGGGGGATCCACATGTTAAAGCGCGTATCCGTCAACAACAACGGGCGGCTGCCCGTCAGCGTATGATGGCGGATGTACCGAAAGCGGATGTGATTGTCACCAACCCAACTCACTATGCTGTCGCTCTGAAATATGATGAAAAAGCGATGAGTGCGCCAAGGGTATTGGCGAAAGGGGCGGGGATTATTGCATTGCGGATTAAAGAAATGGGTACAGAAAACCGCATTCCATTACTTGAGGCACCGCCACTTGCCAGGGCGCTTTATCGCCATAGTGAAGTTGGGGGACATATCCCTGCGACACTTTACGCGGCGGTAGCGGAAGTGCTTGCCTGGGTCTACCAATTGAAACGTTGGAAACGGGAAGGCGGCTTGAAGCCGAAGAAACCTGAAAATCTGCCAGTGCCGCCAGCACTGGATTTCGCTGGAGAAAATAATCGTCATGGCTAATCTGGCCTCTATACTTCGTTTACCGAGCAATATGAAAGGTTCGCAATGGCAAATTCTTGCCGGGCCGGTATTGATCCTCATGATTTTGTCGATGATGGTCCTGCCGTTGCCGCCATTTATGCTGGATTTGCTGTTTACGTTTAACATCGCGCTATCCATTATGGTGTTGCTGGTGGCGATGTTTACCCGGCGTACTCTGGATTTTGCCGCATTTCCGACAATATTGCTGTTTTCTACTTTACTGCGTTTGTCGCTTAACGTGGCTTCAACCCGTATTATTTTATTGGAAGGGCATACGGGCTCTGCGGCGGCGGGCCACGTTGTAGAAGCATTTGGTCACTTTCTGGTTGGCGGTAATTTCGCCATCGGTATCGTGGTTTTTATTATCCTGATCTTGATTAACTTTATGGTGATTACCAAAGGTGCAGGGCGTATTGCTGAAGTTGGCGCCCGTTTTGTGCTGGATGGTATGCCAGGTAAACAGATGGCGATTGACGCTGACCTGAATGCCGGATTGATCGGTGAAGAAGAAGCGAAGAAACGCCGGGCGGAAGTCACCCAGGAATCGGATTTCTATGGTTCGATGGATGGTGCCAGTAAGTTTGTGCGTGGCGATGCGATTGCTGGATTAATGATCCTGGTTATCAACGTCGTCGGCGGCTTAATTGTTGGTGTGGCCCAGCATGGTATGAGTCTGGGGGATGCGGGGGAAGTTTATACCCTGTTAACCATTGGTGATGGTCTGGTGGCGCAGTTACCTGCCCTGATTATTTCGACTGCGGCCGGTGTGATTGTTACCCGCGTGGCGACTGATCAGGATGTTGGTCAGCAGATGGTGACTCAACTGTTCAATAATCCACGGGTGTTGATGTTGAGTGCGGGGGTTCTCGGATTATTGGGCATGGTTCCGGGAATGCCCAATTTTGTTTTCCTGCTATTTACTGCGGCATTGGCAGGTCTTGGCTGGTATCTCTATCGCCGTGCTAATGGCCCGGTGATGAATACGGAAAAACCAAAAGTGGAAGAGCAACAGCAGGCATCAGAAGCTTCATGGTCTGATGTTCAGCTTGAAGATCCGCTGGGGATGGAAGTGGGATATCGCCTGATCCCGATGGTTGATTTTCGTCAGAATGGCGAATTATTGGGGCGGATCAGTGGCATTCGGAAGAAATTTGCTCAGGAGATGGGATATTTACCACCGGTGGTTCATATCCGTGACAACCTTGAACTGGCTCCGGCTGGCTACCGTATTCTAATGAAAGGGGTAGAAATTGGTCGTGGTGAAGCCCATCCGGGGCGCTGGCTGGCAATTAACCCTGGTGGTGCAGTAGGGGAATTGCAAGGTGATATCACCAAAGATCCGGCTTTTGGACTCTCTGCGGTTTGGATTGATGACAGCCTCAGAGAACAGGCGCAGGTTCAGGGTTACACAGTCGTTGCAGCCAGTACGGTTGTGGCTACCCATATGAATCATCTGTTGACGCAATATGCCAATGAGCTGTTTGGCCGTCAGGAAGCTCAACAGCTGTTTGAGCGTGTCAGTCAGGAGATGCCTAAACTGACGGAAGACTTTATTCCCGATATCGTTAGTCTGACAACACTGCATAAGGTTTTGCAAAACCTGTTATCCGAACAGGTGCCAATTCGGGATATGCGGACAATTATTGAGACACTGGCTGAACATGCTCCGGGGCAAACTGATCCTTATGAGCTGACATCTGTGGTCAGAATCGCGCTTGGCCGGGCAATTGCTCAACAATGGTTCCCGGGAGCGCAGGAAATCCAGGTCATCGGACTGGATGCCGGTCTTGAGCGTTTGTTAATTCAGGCGTTGCAAAATGGTGGTGGTCTGGAGCCAGGATTGGCGGATAACCTGCAACGGCAGGCAACGGAAGCACTGCAACGTCAGGAAATGCTGGGTGCTCCTCCGGTACTGTTGGTTAATCATGCATTGCGTCCGCTGTTATCACGTTTCTTGCGAAGGACTTTACCTCAATTGGTTGTCTTATCTAACCTTGAAATCAGTGATAACCGTCAAATCCGTATGACAGCAACCATTGGTGGTAATGGATAGTTGTATCAATAAAATAATGGGCCATTTTATTCGTAAATGGCCTTTAATATTCTTTTTTAAGAAAATTGCCCGTTTTGGATAAAAGTGGGATTTTTCTTTTATCATATTTACATTTACATTTACATTTACATTTACATTTACATTTACATTTACATTTACATTTACTGCCGGAGAAATTTCTATTCACTTCGGTTTTTTCATTATTAAATAATCATCATTAATGAGCTTGGGAATAGGTTGGTAAAGAGAGTGATAATTAATTTTTTAATGTTGTTAGTTTTGATTTTAATATTATCTAAATATAAAAAACTTTCGAAACAGATCGAAAAATAGAGTAAATCATACTGAGCAAGAATAATACACAACAAACTAAAGAGTCGAATGTTGAATTAAAGAATGATAATGATAAAGGAAAGATAAAAAATAACACACCAAATTTGGTGACGAAAAAATAAAATTCAGTAATATTTACCGCTCTAAACAATTCAAAAGGATGAGAGTTAAATATGTATAAAAATATGTTAAAACCCGTAACATCAAGAAAAACAGAAAACGGACCTCAATTAAAAGGAAATGAGAACACATATGACACATCAATATTAAAAGGCAGCCCTGTAGGACGAAATGATATTGGAAATTCAGCACCACTACCCGCTCAGGCAGAAGTTTTTCAAAAAGTTGTCGACGAAAAAATAGAAAGCTTTAAAACAAAGGGAAATCCAATATCAATTGTTGTCTGGCGTAATAACCAGACAGGGCTTACCCATATATTGGATGGTCAGCATCGATTTATTGCTGCATGCATACTTGGAGTACCCGTTAATTTGACATGGAAAAAATTCGGTATACCACCTAATCAGATAGACTGGAGTAGTACAAGATTCTCAAATGGAATACCAGCCAAGACCAGGATATTTGGAAAATAATTGATTAAGTTAGTTTAATGTGTATTAGGCGTGACTTGATCTGACACAGGACCTTGAAAGATTGAGAGTTACCGGTTTTGATATAGATGTTGAAATCTTAAACAAAATGTGAGGTAACTCTCATGCTTCATCGTGGTGAGCGGCACTTGATTAATATTCTTTATGTTTAATTGCGGTTATATCATCCCGGATAAATTCAAATATAATTGAGAATGTAACGGGTGCTACGACCGCCAGCTCCGGTGCTTTCTAAACAGCCTAGCTTAACCAAATGTGCCAAATGCCTTGTTGCCGTGGGGCGACTTACTTTTGCCACTTTTTGATATTGGCTGCTGTTAATACCCTGCTCAAAATCACCGTCCAGCATACGATTTAATACCTTTGCCTGCTCTTTAGTCAATTGGGTCTGATCTATCCGCCGCCAAAATTTAGCTTTTAACACAATTCGATTAATTTCTTTCAGTTTGTTTATTAAGGTTTCATTCAGTATTTTCAGAAACCAAACTATCCAGGCGGTAATATCCAAGCTGCCTTTCTGAGTGCTTTCAAGGATTTCGTAATACATCTTACGATGCTCACAAATACTGACTGACATTGCGTAGAAACGGATTGAACGGTTTTCGGCTTGGGCGAGTGCAAGGTCTGTCAAAAATCGGGTAATGCGCCCGTTTCCGTCTTCTAAGGGGTGGATTGTCACAAACCATAAATGAGCAATTGCCGCCCTAATGATGGGATCGAAGCTGGCATCTGTTCGGGATTTATTGAACCATTTTATGAATTGAAGTACTTCGGCGACGACTCTTTCCGGTGGTGGCGCTTCAAGGTGAACAGTCGGCTTATCCAGACGACCGGATACTACTTCTATCACCCCCTCGCGTAACCGACCTCCCTGTATCGGATTGAACAGGGTATATCCTGCGGGGAACATCAACTGATGCCACCTGAGGATACGCTCAAGGGTCAGCTCGGAGTCACTGTTTTCTATCACATCAAGGGCGACCTCGGTAATGCCGTCAGTTCTTTCTGTTGTTGGATAAGGTTTCTCTTCTGTGATACCCAACCTGTTCGCTAATGACGAGCGTACAGAAGCTGCGTTTAATCTCTCGCCTTCAATTTCGCTGGAATAAATTATATTGGATAGCAGGCTATCTAGCGTTGCTTGCTTGGCGTCTTCATACTCAGATTTGCCTAATAACAATCCTTGGTTGAACTGCACGTCTCGTAGTAATGGCGCAATAACGTCGGCATTCCAATGGAATTCAGGCCAATTCTGTTGTTCCCATATCCACATTGATTTCACCTATGAGTTAAATAATACCTCTATTCTACTCACAAAATGAGGCGAATGTTAATTTTATTTGACTCATTTACAGTTTTTTAAGGCAATAAAGGTCTTATTGACCTTGATGGAGGGTTGGGCGGGATCTCACTTATCCCTTCTTTATTGCGTTATTTCTATGGTTTTCTGTGTAAAATAATCGGGAGAAAGCACTTGAGTGTGATGCTGTCCTTTAAAAAGAGTATTTATTGAGTTAAATCCACCTTTTATATAAAAGCTTTAAACACTTCTTTTTATCTTTATTGATTAAAGTTTTTACCTGTTTTTTCATAATGCGTTTGTCCTTTTTTCCAGGTTTTGAAACCACGCGGACAGACAAAAAACGACTTTTCTTAACGGCTGTTTTATCATTTTTCAGATTCTGAATTATTTAATGTGGATAATTATGATTTTGATATTATTTAAATATATTCGCAATTTTCCTTAATGATTAAAATTAAATTTTTTATTTTATAAAAATCAAATGATTATGTGTAAGTAATGCTATTTTAGTGTGTTATCGGTTATTTTGTGTTTTTTAATAAATTTTTTAATGAATTGATTTAAATCTAATTAAATTTATGGCTATTGCGATAATCGTGGTGAGGAGGATATTATTTAAGTGATATTTTATAAAAAAAAGCAGTTAATTTTTTATTAAATAACTGGCAAAAATTCACTTTTCCGCAATGCTTAATTATATCAGGTTGTGCCTTACGAAAAACCAGTGACATAGTCAATTTAAATATTAAATAAGTGTTATCGGGAACATATTTTTCGATGGCGGTAGCGTACCTGAGTCAATAAGAGAAGTTAAATCGTTTCAAATCCGCAGGGTAACTAAGAACGGGTTTCTGATGAGGAAAACATTATGTCCATTGAACCACCGCTATATCAGGAAGGTATTGTCGTGATACATGTTGCTACGCCCGATGATTTGGTGAAATTTGCCGATCAAGCCCTCTTCTGGAATAAAGAAACCTATGAGCAGATGAAAATTGCAGAGGTACTGTTTACGCCAGCAGGAGAAACGCCACCTGGTCTGGGGATTAAACATGTCGCTACACCCGATGATTTGGCGAAGTTTGTCGATGAAGAATACTACTGGAATGGGAAAACCTACGAACAGATGGAAGCTGTAAAGGTGTTGTTTATACCAGCGGAAAAAATACGCGGTGTAGGGATTAAACATGTTGCCACACCCGATGATTTGGCGAAGTTTGCCGATGAAGAACTCTTCTGGAGTAAGAAAGACTACGAGCAGCTAAAAGCCGCAGAGGTGCTGTTTGTACCAAGAGAGGAAATGCCCGGTTCGGGGGTTAAACATATTGCCACGCCGGATGATTCGGCAAAGTTTACCGATAAAGCGGCTAATTGGAATAAAGAGAAACATTAAGAGAGGGATAAAGCCGGAATATTGTTTATCCCGAAAGTAAAAGAATAAAACAGAGTGTGACAACGTTAACTTATCTGCCATTCTGCATTGGAGGTATTAAATGGCTCACAACAAGACATCTACATCCAGCGAGAATAATCTGTTGAATAAAGAGGAGGTTAAATCCTGGTTTAAATTATATTCCCTGCCGAAAAGTGAAAATTATACTCAATTGGTGCAAATAGCGGCAGAAGGTCGGCGTTTAGCCGGGCTGGATCCTGCTCAGCCCGATAATAATCCAGGAGCAGGATTGAATCGGGATCTGGATGAGGTGAATTTACTCTTAGTGAATCCCGGTGAAGGGGTGCATATCGGAGAAGACCGTGAAATTGCTGTCAATATTGATAAGAGCAGCGGTTTACAGTTCATTAATGGCGAATTGGGATTACGCCCCGACTTTAAATTGTCGCTGGAATTGTTTGAGAGTTTTACGCAGGAACAACAAAGAGAACTTTACCGTTGGCTGATTCATGCTGGGGAGATGGCAGCGAGTAAGGTGCAGTTGCCCGCGTTTGACTTGCCGGCCAACGCTAACAATAAAAACCTTGGCGCTGTTGTCAGTGTCAGCGGCGATGGGAAAACTATCGCGCTTAGTGGGGCAGAGGCTAAGGAACCTGTATATCTATTTTCTTATACCGATAACGGTTGGTGGCAGCAATTCGCTGATTACATTAGTGGTTATGGCGGCAGAGCGCTAAGTTTGAATCGAAATGGTAATGTTCTCGCGGTGGGTATTGATAACCGAAACAGTGATGGTGGGCATGGTTCAGTGTTCGTTTATCACAGATTGGCAAATGGCACGTGGGAAAAATCGGCCAAACTTTGGCTTAGTGAGGCGAACGTTCAGCAGCATTTCGGTTGTTCTGTGAGCCTGAGCGCGGATGGCACACTATTAGCGGTAGGCTCTTATGGCTGGAGATCGGGTTTATTGACTAACTGCGGCGCAGTGTATCTTTATCAGTATGACGGGAAGAAATGGTCACAGCTTGGTGAGCGTTTGACCTTAGCTTCTCCGGCACAGGGCGATATGTTTGGCGGCAAACTGAGCTTGAGTGCGGATGGTTCAACCTTGGCAGTGGCGGCAACGGGGCGTAATGGTAATGGTGAAGTGACGATATTTCATCGTCACGGGGAATACTGGCAGCCGCAACCGCCACTCAATTCGCTGACTTCTCCTTCACTCGACAGCAATGACGGCTTTGGTGCCAGTCTCAGCTTAAGCGATAGCGGCGATATTCTGGCGGTGGGGTGCCCGGGAGAGAAGAACAATGTTGGTGCGGTCTATTTGTACCAGCGTCATCGTAATGGATGGCAAGTTATAGGGATACTGAGAGAAGCGGTGACTGCCGGGGAAAGGTTTGGCAGCGAGTTGTCTCTGAGTAGTGACGGCCAGATACTGGTGGTGTCAACACCTGTTGGTAAAAATGACACAGGTGTGCAAACCGGGGCGGTGTGGTGGTTTAGCTATCAGGATGAACAGTGGATTATGCAGGGCAGGTTACTGGAGCTAGATGGGGAATTAAACCATAAATTTGGTGCCGGCGTTTGTCTCAGTGGTGATGGCAATACGTTGGCGATTGGTGCCAGTGGCTGGAGGAGTGGAGAAGGGAAAGTTTACCTTTACGACTAGCTAAATGAGGAAAAAACGATGGCGAAAGAGATAACAGATGAAACGGTTAGCCAGCTTAGTACCCACTTCGCCCCTGGAAAGATCCCGACTGAGGCGGCATTTTATTCACTGATTGATTGGGCCACGTTGTGGCGACAGCTTTTTGGTTGGCAGGATGGTGATCAAGCTTATCATCCGGGAATTGGGTTGCAGGTTATCGACAACCGTTTGGCAGTTAAGACTGGTGATGGCATTGCGTTGGAACCGAAGGGGCTTGCGTTAAGGCTACAGCCCAATGGGGGATTGATGTTGGATAAATTTGGGGCGTTGTCAGTGGATGGTACTGTAGCGGTTTCAGCACAAGCTTTTAAATTGCTTCCTGAGGAGACGAGGGAACAAATTGCCAAGTTGTTATTGAATGCTGAGACAGAAGGCAGAAAACAGCGAACAGAAAACAGATGACGGTGACTGTCTAATACGGCTTTTGAGGAAATATTATGACTGATAAAGAAATTAGTACTGTTGACTCATTGAAAGCGAGTTTTAAGTCTGGTGTTCCGCCTACGCCTGAAGCATTTTCCCTCTTGATTGATGAGGCATATAAGGCATATGAAATCATTGATGGTGATAAGGGTGATGGCCCGACCGCAGGCTTGGAACGAGATGACAAAGGAAAACTGGCCCTCAACACTCACCATTCTGGCGGGTTAAACCTTGAACAGAGGGCTTTGGCGCTGTCACTGAAGCCAGACGGTGGGTTTTCTTTTGATGGAGGAAGGCGTCTGAAATTGGATGCCAATCGGCAAGTTCAGTTTGCCGATTTTTTCAGTTTATCGCGGCGGGAGCGGATGGAGATCGCACAGTTGTTGGGTTTGAAACGCAGTATCAGCACCACGATGACGCGTATTGTTGCTCCTTCCCCTAAAGAGAATGAACGCTTTGGCACTTCTGTTAGCCTGAACGCGGCGGGAGATTGTTTAGTGGTTGGGATGGGGAAAGTGCTCTATTTGTATATGTGCCGGAGGGGTGAGTGGTGGAATACAAGCACGCCCATTGTGTTTGAGGCTGATGGAGATAAATATCGCAGTGCTTCATGGAATGTCAGTCTGGATGCGGAGGGAGATAACTTGGCAGTGGGATACTTAACTGATTTTCGAAAAATGGAGGTTTGTGTGTATACGCGCACAAATGGCGTCTGGGATACAAAAAGTCCTATTGTGTTTCCGTTGGAAGATGAATATAGACACGCTGGTGGTGTGTATGCCAGTTTGAGCGCCGCAGGAGACTGTCTGGTGGTGTGGGGGGGCGTCTATACGTTCTATGTGTATACACGCACGAATGGGATCTGGGACAGAGAAAGCCCCATTCGGCTTTATTTTTCGAGTTCTGGTCACGGGGTTGCCATGATTTGTCTGAGTGCCTCGGGAAACTGTCTGGCGGTGCATGGTACCGAAGTTAATTATCCTTCTTCTCCCGCAATAAACATGGTTTATGTATATACACGCACGAATGGGACCTGGGATGAAAGCTACATTAGGTTCAATCCCCCTGAAGATAGCTCACCCGGTTTTGGCAAGGTTTTTAGCCTGAATGCAGAGGGAGATCGTCTGGCGGTGGGGGCGGATGATGATTCACCCATTATTAATGGGAAGGTTTATCTGTATACGCGCACGAATGGGATCTGGGATACACAAAATCCCATTAAATTTTCGGCTCCTGCAAGTGGCGTAACATATTTTGGCTGCGCTATCAAACTGAATGATGCGGGAAATCGTCTGGCAGTGGGGGCGGCTTCCAGGGTGTATGTGTATACCTATCTGAATGGTAAGTGGAATATGAAAACACCTATCGAGATTTTGGACCCTTCAGGCAATTTAGACAATGTAAATGGCTTTGGTAAGGCTGTCAGTTTGAATAAGTTAGGAACGAGTTTGGCGGTTGGTGCGGTTTTAACCAAGGTCGGTTCTGCGCCTGAAGCTGGTGCAGTTTGTATCTTTGATAATGTCAAATGAAGACAGAGAACAGGTGACGGTGACTGTCTAATACGGCTTTTGAGGACATATTATGACTGATAAAGAAATTAATACTGTTGACTCATTGAAAGCGAGTTTTAAGTCTGGTGTTCAGCTCATGCCTGAAGCCTTTTCCCATTTGATTGATGAGGCATATAAGGTATATGAAATCATTGATGGCGCTCAGGGTGATGGCCTAACTACAGGGCTGAAACGAGATGGCAAAGGCAAACTGGCCCTCAACACTCACCATTCTGGCGGGTTAAATCCTAATCAGGGGGCATTGGCGTTATCATTGAAGCCAGAAGGTGGACTCTCTTTTGATGGGGGAGGGTATCTGAAATTGGATGCTGGTCGGCAGGTTCAGTTTGCGGATTTTTTCAGTTTATCGCGGCGGGAGCGGATGGAGATCGCGCAGTTATTGGGTTTAAAACGCACCATAGTGACGCGTATTGTTTCTCCCTCTCCCGAAAAGTATGAGTCCTTGGGTTATTCTGTTAGCCTGAATGCGGCGGGAGACTGCTTAGCGGTTGGGATGATTAATAAAGTCTATGTATATATGCGCTGGAATCGTGGTGAGTGGAATACAAGCACGCCTATTGTGCTTGAGTCTTTTGAAAGTGATTATATTAGATCTTCATGGAATGTCAGTCTGAATGCGGCGGGAGATTGCCTGGCGTTGGCAAATAGTAGGCCCTATGATTTCGAAAAGCAGGTTGGTGTACATATGCGCACAAATGGCGTCTGGGATGCGAGAAAGGCCGTTTGGTTTCCGGCTCCGGGCAGCAATGAAATCTTTGGCTTGAATATTAGCTTGAGCGCAGCAGGAGACTGTCTAGTAGCTGGGGGCTCATCCTCTACGCTTCATATGTTTACACGCACGAACGGGATCTGGGATAGAGAAAATCCTATTAAGTTTCCGAGCCCTTCGAATGCTATTCGGTTTGGCGATGCTGCCCGCCTGAGTGCTGCGGGAAACTGTCTGGCGGTGTTTGGAGAAGAATTTTTTTCTGCAAGAAGCACGATTTATGTGTATACACGCACGAATGGGATCTGGGATACAGAAAACCCCATTGAGCTCAAGGCCCCTAAAGGTAGCCCATACGGTTTTGGCGAGGTTTTTAGCCTGAATGCGGAGGGAGATCGTCTGGTGATGGGGGCGGGTAATAATTTATCCATGATTGATGGGAGGGTTTATCTGTATACGCGCACAAATGGGATCTGGGATAGCGAAAATCCTATTAAGTTTTCTGCTCCTGCAAGTGACGTAACATATTTTGGCCGCTCTCTGGAACTGAATGATGCGGGAGATCGTCTGGTAGTGGGGGCGACTTCCAGGGTGTATCTGTATACCTGTCTGAATGATAAGTGGAATATGGAAACACCTATGGAGATTTTGGACCCTTCAGGCAATTCAGGCAATTCAGGCAATCCAGACAATTTGGAGACTTTTGGTGTATCTGTCAGCCTGAATAAGGCGGGGACGATTTTGGCAGTTGGTGCAGCGTCAGAGAGTGTCGATTCTAAATCCAAAGCCGGTGCAGTTTATGTTTTTGAGGATGTCAAATGGAAGACAGAGGACAGAAAACAGGTGACGGTGACTGTCTAATACGGCTGGCTTTTGAGGAAATATGATGACTGATAAAGAAATTAGTACCGTTGACTCATTGAAAGCGAGTTTTAAGTCTGGTGTTCGACTCATGCCTGAAGCCTTTTCCCATTTGATTGATGAGGCATATAAGGCATATGAAATCATTGATGGCGCTCAGGGGGATGGCCCGACCGCAGGGCTGAAACGGGATGGTAAAGGAAAACTGGCTCTCAACACTCACCATTCTGGCGGGTTAAACCCTGAACAAGGGGCTTTGGCGCTATCATTGAAGCCAGAAGGTGGACTCTCTTTTGATGGAGGAGGGTATCTGAAATTGGATGCCGATCGGCAGGTTCAGTTTACAGATTTTTTCAGTTTATCGCGGCGGGAGCGGATGGAGATCACGCAGTTGTTGGGTTTGAAACGCACCATGATGACGCGTATTGTTTCTCCTTCTCCTAAAGTGAAGGAGCGCTTTGGCACTTCTGTTAGCCTGAATGCCGTGGGAGACTGCTTAGCGGTTGGGATGATTAATAAAGTCTGTGTATATACGCGCCGGAAGAGTGGTGAGTGGAATACAAGCACGCCTATTGTGCTTGAGTCTTATCAAAGTGAGCATTATGGATTTTCATGGGATGTCTGTCTGGATGCGGCGGGAGGTTGCTTGGCGTTGGCAGGTAGTGGGGCCAATAATTTCGAAAAGAGGGTTGGTGTACATATGCGCACAAATAGCGTCTGGGATGTAATAAAGCCCGTTTGGTTTCCGGCTCCGAGCCGCACTGAAATCTTTGGCTTGGGTATCAGCTTGAGCGCAGCAGGAGACTGTCTGGTGGCTGGGTGCGAATACCAACTACCCACGTTACATTCTACGTTCTATATGTTTACACGCACGAACGGGATCTGGGATAGAGAAAATCCCATTAAGTTTCCGGTCCCTTCGAGTTCTTATGAGTTTGGCAAGGCTGTCGCCCTGAGTGCCGCAGGAAACTGTCTGGCGGTGCATGGTTACGATGATTTCACAATAAGCACGATTTATGTGTATACACGCACGAATGGGATCTGGGATAGAGAAAACCCCATTAAGCTCAAAGACTCTGAAGATAGCTCATCCGGTTTTGGCAAGGTTTTTAGCCTGAATGCAGAGGGAGATCGTCTGGCAGTGGGGGGGTTTTATAAATCCACTGATATTGTTAGGGCGGTTTATCTGTATACGCGCACAAATGGGATCTGGGATAGCGAAAATCCCATTAGGTTTTCAGCTCCTGCAAGTGACGTAATAGGTTTTGGAGGCTCTCTCGAACTGAATGATGCGGGAGATCGCCTGGTAGTAGGGGCGTCTTCTAGGGTATATGTGTATACCTGTCTGAATGATAGATGGAATATAGAAACACCTATGGAGATTTTGAACCCTTCAAGAAATTCAGATAATTTAAATGATTTTGGTAAGGCTGTCGGCCTGAATAAGGCGGGGACGAGTTTTGCTGTTGGTGCAGATTCAGAGAGTGTTAATTCTAAATCCAAAGCCGGTGCAGTTTATGTTTTTGAGAATGTTAAATAATACCATAGTTACTAAACTGAATATTATCCTCGGCACTTTACCTACGCCCGGACGTGGGCTGTTTCAGATGTGAAACTAGCATTTCAAATGGATATTTATGCATGTCAGGAAAATTCATGATGTTAATAGTGTGCTCTAATCTAAGTGGATAAAAAAGTGCCGTTCATCGTGATGAGCGGCACTTGATTAAAACTTATTTATGCTTATGAAGCGAGATTACTTTTTACGGGAATTAACATCAGGAAGTTCTACAAGTTCCCCCCGGTTATACAATGGCCCCATATCAATTTTCTCTTTACCTTTAATCGGAATATAACCGGCTCCTTCTCTGGCTGCATTTGCCAGCAGGCCGCAATCTTGATCGCCAGACCAAGAGAATATTCCGCCCAGCTTATATTCCGTTGCATAAATACCTTTCTTGAACACCGTGCGAGGGGTATCTAGAGAGATAAAATGTCCGCCTGTGCTGTTATAAAGAAAGTCCGCGTCTGTCGCGGTGTCCGTCATTAATTTAAAGCCATTTTTTGCCCATGCGAGCTGTTGCTCACAATCAAACTGATTATTCAGCAAACAGAAAAATTCAGGAGCACCGTTCTCCATTGTACCCAGAGCAGGAGCAGGATTATCTGGATTACGGTTGTATTGACGGGTTTTCAGATCTGCACCTATACAGGAACGACCATAGTTGGCAAAACCAAGGTGAATTTTTCCGGGGGGAACGCCTTCAACCTCAATAAGGTATTTAATGGCTTCATCAGATGAAATGTCGTAATCGCGGTTAGGATCGTCTGACGCATAAGGAGCAGAATAGAGATTGGTATGATGACCAATGTGTTTTGCCCAGCCGTTTCCAAAGAAGTCGTAGGTCATGACAAAAATATTATCCAATCCATTGTGAATGAGTTCTTTGATGTTGGATTTTTTCAGCTTGCCGACGACAGCACTGGACGCAATCGTAATTTGTTTTCTGGCACTGGTCCCAAATGCACAATCTAAAGCCTGACGCAACTTCTTAATGAGAATGGCGTAGTTAGGCCCATCATTTTCCGGATCAAACTCGTTACCCACTTCACCTGCGGCTCCAGGGTATTCCCAGTCGATATCGACGGCGGTAAACATGGGGAAACGTTGGAAGAAGTCAACAATGCTGTCAATAAAGGTTTTGCGTTGGGCATCGTCTTTTAACATTGGAGAAAAATAACCGGACATACTCCAGCCGCCGATACTGAAGGCCAGTTCCAGACGATGTCCTGCCAGTTTGGCCTGTTGTTGCAGGTTACGCAGCCCTCCGAGCAGGCCCGATGCGGCTTGCTGATTATAAAATGGCAAAAAGGTATTAGGACCGGCATCTCTTGTATCTTCTTTGGGTAGCCCGACGTTACGCGTAGTTCCCAGATCACCATAAGGGTCGACAGGAACGATATGACCGAATGTAATGGGAGGATCTTCCGGTCTTAATTGTTTATTCCAACCCTCAGCAGACAGGTTGATTCTGTCTTTTTTGCTTCCTTTATCGCCATAAATACCTAAAAAGCTGAATACTAATCTGTCATAAGCGGTTGCAGGGATATCCGCCAGATTAAATCCGCGACCAGGGCCATCTTCATTCTTGTCAGAGTCCTTTGAAGCTGGAGGCAAACGCGCATCATACTGGCACCAGTCAGTAATATAGGCAGAGACTTTAGGACGCGTTCTGTCCGTTTCATATTGGTTGTATAAAGAATGACATACCCGCGCAGAGGTGTAAGCCAGATTCGTGCCTGAACCATCGGGCTTATAGCCCTCTTTCTGATAAGTCTCCTCTGTGAGTGCATCGGGTTTTAAAATAGCCACATCTCCGGGGATAGGTTTAACGGTGCCTTCCTTAGGATTGCCATGTTTAGCGATTTCTTCTGCTGTTGCAGCACGTACCCAGCTCCAGGCATTTTCGTATGAAGGGGTATTATCACGTTGAGGAATGTGCCAGCGTTCCACCCAGTAAGTGTTTTTATAGACTTGACCATCAAATATAACGTAATAAGTTTCTCCACCAGATTGGTTGCTCCAGGCGGTTAACGGCGCACCGATATTTTCACTGGCATCGGACATCACTTTTTTGCAGGTATATTGATATTTACTGTTATCAGTCATCTTTTTTACCTTTTATATTTTTCCCACCTCATTTAATGAGGTGGGAAGTGGGAGTCTGTTAGTCTTGTTTTTTTTGCGCTTCGTGCTGCGCCAATCGTTCTCTGACTTTTTTCGTGAAGCTGTCACTGGTAGAACGTGCGGTATAACGCAGATGAATGATAATATCGCTCATCTTTTCCAGCAGGTCAGATTGATTATCACCAAACGTTAGCGTCCAGTTAGCAAATACCCCTGTCCCCTCAAAAGGCAGGAAACGCTCATCCTGGAAATCAAGCTGGAACATGCCGCTATCGTTTATACCGGTTGATAACACTACCGCCTGATTGGCCTGTAAATTACGAATTAAGCCACGAGGTTCGCCGTACTGAACCGGGTTAAGTAAGTAGTCGATAGTGTCAGGATCTTCCATGAAGTTAATGCTGTTGCTATTTTGCACCAGCGTTGCACGAATATCCTGATAGGGACCGACCAGTGTCGCCAGAGAAACCGAGACCGTTTTGGTGCGACGATCAATGTGTCCGGGATAATCTCTGATGAACATTTCAGAATCCAGATTGAAATTAAAGTTACCGGTTGACTTACCTGCTTCCCATGTTCCAGGGGGTAGCAATGATTTCAATGAAATGGTTTTAACCACCTCCAGCCGGCGAACGTTCTGTTTCATATACTCCTGATCCATGCGCAGTAAGGACAACTTCAGCGATTCTCCGACCAGCAAACCTTGATAGAGATCGTTCCAGCCTCCGCTTTGAATAAACTGCGTATCAAATTTCCCTGTTTCATATTGCCAGGAAGCTTCCGCAGACAAACATAAAGACATCACGGCGTCATATGCTTGTAAATACAGCGCGGACATTTGGCTAATCATCCACATGTACAGGTTTTCACTGGTGAAACGTTGGGAAAAATACTCCAACAGCGTATTATCGTGTTCCTTTTGCGCCTGTATCTGCGCTAATTGAGTGATAGAGGCTTGCAACTGCCGGCTCTGAATAGCAATTTGCTGATCGATTTCTTCAACGTTAATTTCAGCCTGTTTATACTGAATTTCCCATTCCTGACGGCGGCGGCGGTAATTTTCTGAAACGCTCAGGCTGTTAGCTTTCGCATTTTTGGATTCATATTCAATGCGTATACCTTCCGCGATGGCTCTTAGTGGAGCACCATACTGCATACCGCCAACGGCAAAGCCAAAAATATTAGGAATAAGATCCGCAACTGCGCCAGCGGTAGAAATGGCCTGAGCAGCAATAACTGCGTCAGCTGCTCCGCCCTGTAGCGAAATCACTTGCTGTTCGGTACTGGAGATATCTTCATCATATAGCGCTTGGTAATGCTGTTGTCGTTCAAGGGCGGCACGTCGGCTAACATTTAACGAATCCAAAGAGGCTTGATTAATATCAATTGTTTGTTGTTGCAGATTGACAGTGAAACTATACAAACCTAACTGTTGCTGCATTCTGAAACGCTCAAAGTCCAGATTATCTTTGCGTTCCAGTAAACTGAGGAAGCTATTACCATACTGAATTAATGTCTCCACACCACTCATTGCCCGGCTGAACACGGGGGCAAATCGATAATTGGGGATCGACATTCTTTTAGCTCCCGCCTGACGGTTGGCAACCACGCGTTGATAGCGTTGTTTCAACAAATCACGAGGGCTAATCGGCTCATCAAACAGCCCTGCCGGGTACTCTTTCCCGTCCAGCGTTAAATTGTGACGCAAGTTATAAATACGCCGCGCCAGTTCCTCCCAAAGTGTCAGATATTCCGTATCGACGGGCTTACGGAATAAATCGGAGGGTTGATTGGAAACGGCAGAGTCCCACACCACAGGTAGCAGCGGCAGCGTGTCCGTCATCGTCATTTCCAACTGACGTGTTTGGGTGTTGGTATAGGTTGCTGTATCTTCCAGCGTTCGCGGTTTCCACTCGGCGGCGAGCTGAATATCCGGGCTGGTGCCGAGCAGATTGTTAGCCGACGCATAGGTGAGCCGGGCAACGATACGGGAAGTTTGCGTGAGTTTGCGGTACTCCCGATCACCTTGATCCAACAGATTTTTCAAATAAAAACGGAAAATCGCTTTGCGGTAGTGAATGGGTTCACTGGCGGCAATGGCGTCAGGATCTGTCGGCTGGGTAAGGCTGCGCATAAACTTCGGTGGGGGATCAAGCAGTGGTCGGCTGCTCCAGTAACGCGGTTTTCCTTTGGCTAAATCTGGATGTTCGGCATCTTCCAGCGGATTGAATATGTAGTGCAACCACTGTGTTGCTTCTTCAAGGCGCTGTTCGATATTCAAGCGCCAGGCTACCAGGAACGGCATATGGAAGAACAATTCCCAGAAATAGATACCGTTGGCACCATCAAGGTCGATGGCCGTCATGCTACTGTGTGGCGGCAGAGGCAGCTCCTTAATATGTTGAGTATCCCAACTGAGTACCTGATGGATACCCTGGCTGGCGCGGCTGATGAGTTCCTTAGCGAATAAAGTGTTCAGCCGAATAGTCGGTGGAGTATTCTTATCATCATCCGGTGCGAAGGAGAGGTATTGAACCTGGCGTTCTTCCTTGAATTGAACTAACGGACGGATCAACATCCCGACCCGATAGTCATTCGTGTATGTTCCTCCTTTTTTCTCTTTTCCGAGACCATCACGGAAACTTATACCAGCCACGAAAGTGACGGAAAGCTGTTTCTCCAGATCAAAACGGGGTACAACAATATCTGGCGTGGGTTCGTTTTTGATGAGTGCTACTGAGGTTAACTTTGTATCCTCAGTAATTTTTTCCTCTTTTCCTGACTCATTAATGATACTTTTGGTGTTCCTCTGCCAGATGCAGAATTCCATATTTTCCAGGTCGTCATGGATTGGACTGGAACCATACAGAAAGGAGGATTTGGCGGTCAGTTGCAGTTCGGTGCCGGAGCCGTAGACAAAATCGACAATCAATTCTATAGTTCCTTTCCCCATTTCTGGGGTACCGTCTTCCTTAGACTCGCCGGCAATCATATATTTGGTATTACGCGTTGCCGGGTAAAGCACCATGGTACGGAAAGGTATGGGGTTTCCAGTTTCATCTTTATGCTCGCGGGAGTAATACCACACCAGATCCGCAGCATATTGTTCCGATGTCTTAGGCAGATCGGTAATTTCCGCCAGCAACGTATCGCAGATAAATTCGAAGCAATAATCATAGTCGTAAGGGCCATGAGTAGGATCGTTTCCTTTAAGACGAGTAAAAGCGACAATAGCCAGCTTCGGTTGACCACCGAGTATCACATCCATTACATCCATTACCGCAACCATATCTGTCATCTGATAGGGCAATTCGCTTTCCCGCAAAATACTGGGAGCACTCCAGGTTCCATCGTATTTTGCGTAGGCGATTTTTAATTGAGTGTTGTAGGTTTTCGGTGCTTCCTCTGTGTCTGCATGTAGACGAATATTTGTTGTCGTAGGAGTGACTTCTTCGCTTTCCGCCCAGGCAATATACAAACGGTTATTTAAAAAGATCGGACGTATCGTCGCGCTTTTTACTCCCCCCAACGGTAAATCGATAAAACGCCATTCACTCCAGGCATTGGGTGACAGCGCATCGGTATCTGGATGTCGAATAGACAGATTCAGAGAGCGCCAGTAATATTGGTAAGGCTGGGTTCGGGTACGTCCGATAAAGAAAAATTTATCGCGGGTGATGTCTACGCCGTCTTCGTAACTGGCAATAACTTCCAGATTGCTGACATCCTCAAAGTTATTCAGATACCCCAGCACGGCTTGTTGTACCGATTCTTGGGTAATTTTCCCCTGATTGAGACTGCTTTCAAGTTGAAAGAAAAACTCCGTTTTATTCAGCCGCAGCATCGGTTCTAAATAACTTTCCGGATAGGTTCTTAGCATACGGTCGGCGGACCAATAGTTATAACGGTTGGCAAATTCTTGCCAGTTCTCGCTCTCCTCAACGGTCATAAACAGACCTTTTTCAATATTTAGCGAGATGCGGTTAATGTATTGCTGCAAAGTATTGGTTGCCATTGCCACCCGACTAGTATTGACTTTGGCAGAGACCATGACATCCAACAGCAGATAATCATAGACATCATCCACATTTTTAATGTCGTCGCGTAGCGGCTCCATAGCGGGAGAATGGGCAACTACCTGACCAATAAAATAGTCCACCAATGCATCTCGCTGTGCTTCCAACAAACCTGCTTCTATCGTATTTTCGCTCATCGTTGTTGTTCTCCGGGAAGATCAGGATTTTGTCGCCGCAATGACGGCTTCGCCGACATGTTGGATCTGATCGAATGAGGAAGAGGGGGTGATTGCAGCGGCTTCACGAAGTGGTGAAACGGATAGCTTCGTTTGTTGTGAAAGTGCCTGAATACGACGCAACCAATCAATTTGCCCCATATTGCAAGCGCGTGCTGGGGTAAACTGTTCACACGCCTGTTCTACTTCACTGGCATCCCAGCCTAATATATCGGCCAGAAGTTCTGCACAATCGAGATTAATATCCTCGTCATTACGTTTAACTGGCGGATTATTGGCGTAAGCCAGATATTCGATTAATTTATCTTCCGTGTGTAATGATGAGGTCACCCAATGACGATAACGGCTCAATATAAAGATCTCTTTCAGCGTCAACGGCGCACCTTGTCCGGGTTCCATAGCTGTAGGAGAGGATAGACTCAGCCATGTTGGTTCGGCCAGGCGTAGGAATAGTAATTGGGGCGTCAGGCGCAGTTGTTTAATTAGTGCTCCATTCATCGCCAGATTATAGGCAATTTGCAGAAGATCATCGGAGATCTGTTGAGCATGAAGGAGACGTCCATTATACCGGCGCGACTGTTGATTCAGCATCTCCAGCAGCTCTGTTACACTGCTGCCAACCCATCTCAACAACAGCGGAACCGCATCGCGGGAAACTCCGTATTCCTTGGCAACTGCGGTAGAAACTAAATTGTCCTGTGCAGTTTTATATTGCTGAATAATGAGCCTCAGTGCGGTAACCGTAAGCTGTTTATCGACCGGAGGGGGCATTAACGTATCAACTATGGCGGTGATGATTTTGTCAAGATATTCTTCATCGCTCTGTGCCCAGACTAAAGGCAGCGGTTTCACCAGACCATCTTCGGTAATGAGCTCGCTAAGTTTTGCTATCCAGCCGCCGACATCGGGAATTTCTGGTCCTTGGAAGTCTTGCTCTGTCAAAAGATTTTCCGGCAGGGCAGAGACAATGCCGCCAAAGAAATCTGCGCTGCTTTCGGTGGCGACAATAGGCAAACGCTGATTTTGAATAAACAGACTAAGCTCTTCCGGCGTCAGTTTTGTCTGTGATAGCCAGGCTGATATTTCTTCCATAGCGAGAATGATATCGAGACTATCGATTTGCGTTGTTGACTCTCCGTCATCTCCCAGTGGGCTTAAACGGGGTGCTCCCGCCAGCAGTAGCGGATTAAAACCACTAGTTTTGGAGAAAATATCAACAATGATGATTCCTTGCTCTGGGGTCAATTTAAACAGTCTGGGGATCATAACCAGCCGATAAAATGCTGATATGACATCCAGAGAACGCATGAGCCGTTTTTCCGGCAATGAGAATGCGGAACCGACTTGTTGCGCTAAAATTTGAAAAGTGGCTGAAGAAATTCCCAGACCTGCACAGATTTGTTTTACCGTTCTGGCATCACTGCCCCGGCGGGCGGTATAGTCAAATTCGCTATTGTCCAACGCCATTGGGATATCAAACAGCTGAGGCTGATTAAATACCTGATCGAAAAACGGCACATTAGAACTGATGTTGAAAGGGGTAATCTGGTAGATAAATGCGGCAAAGGCTTCGGCTGCCAAATTATAGTTATTGTTTAAATAACGGAATAGGCCCAGAACCCGCAGGCTATTGTAGTTGATATTCAGCTCTAAATTATCCATCCCTTCTGCCCGGGCAGCTGAGGTAAGCAACAAATCTAATTTATCATGCGGCAGTTTTGTCCAGCGTTGCAGGCGTAACAGACGGTTTAATCGATCAAAACGATATTCCGTGATTGCTGTCATACTACGGGGACGTGTTTTGTTAATACCCAATGCTTCTGGGTGGGCAGAATTCAGATATACCGAGCCATACTGGTAAGGCGTCGGGAATGTGGCGTGACTCTGTCCATTACTGAAAATCGTATTTTTAAACTGAACATTCGGTGACACGGTAGGATGATAATCGCCGTGGCTGAACGCACGTTCCAGCTCCTCAACAGAGCCTTTAGTTTGTTCGGAGAAGAACAAAATTTCTTCCAGTTTTTGCCTTTGTTGCAGGGTAATACCATAGTTTTCTAAGAAGAAATCGGCGGCTTCGGGAAATAATTTATCTTTATCAATATCATCACCGGCAATGGCGAAACGGTATGTTAAGGTCAGTACCGATGTCTTCTCTGACCACTTTTGAACTTCGATCTTGACCTCACCAAAATAAGGGCCGGCAGCAAGATCCAGGCCGGGATTATCTTCGTCATGCCAACTGAATTCTAACTGGCGCGGGTAGGGTGGCGTATCATCAAACGGCAGCAACCGGGCCTTAATACGCTGATAACTGAGTACTGATTTACCGCGTAGCTTAATTGTAATGGGCTTTTTATCCTGATTAGTACAGGTGACGGTGATGAACTCGTGGTTATCTGGTGCAGGTTCAATCTCACTGTATGTGAGCTCGTCTGGACCACTGACATTGTCTTGCTTCGGCACAATATAACCATGGGCAGAAAGAACAATATCGGTGACGGTTTCGGTTGTACTGCCGCTAAGATAAACCGCCTGTAAGCGGGGGCGAGTCAGATGTACCTGAGCAAATGGACTGGGCTGGCTCAACAATGCCATTTGCTCCTTACTCAGCAGGGTTCCTGCCAGCAAGGTATTGTTCTGTTTATTTGCGGGTAGATTGTGACTAAACCATGGGATCTCGGTACTTAATGCCTGAATGATTTTAGCCAGCGAGGTCTTTTTCTGCTCTAATCCCAGCGTAATTTGCGTTGTCGGCAGGCTGAATGGCAACGTAAAGGGGTAGCGTGTTTCACCTAATACTTGATTAACCGGTTTGCCTGTATCTTCTGTGAGATCGATATAGTTTGCAGCGGAATAACTGAGCACTTCATTGACTATCTTGAGTGCCGGAAGTTCCTGATAGGTATTGTCCGCATCCAGCATTAATTCGGCTAAGTCAGGGCGTCGCTGTTCAAGCATTGTCGCGCCTTCTGTAGAATCCAGTTCGATTTGCCGTGCAAACAGATAAAGCTCAAGCAGATAACTTATTGGCGAATTCAGCGCTTCCAGAGCGCCCGGACGACAGAAGTTATCCCAGGGTTCGGGAAAAAGGTCAGTATAACTTGGCAGCTCAGGTTTTCCCTCTGCAATGCGTTTCAAACGCAACGATTCACCATCGCGTAGCCCTTGTTCCCTCTGCATATGGACGAGTTGAGTAGCAAAACTGAGTGCACGATCATAAATCTCACTTGCGTGCCCAGAGAACTGATGCTTATGGCGGCGAAGAAAACGGGATTTTCCTACGCGAATAATATCGAAAACAGACTGATAACCAAAGTTGATGAGTTGAGTAGCTAAACTATTTTCTGCTTCTGCTGGGATTGTTTTCACCAAAAGCGTTGAAATAGTCTGAGAAGCATGATTATTGGATTGGAGCGTTGTCTTATCGTTCATAATTCACCTTATAAACTGAAATAACGCATAAGTAAGGCTCGACTCAATATGATGAGTCGAGCCTGCTTATTATACCCTTCATCTTTCAAGTTGCTGCTTTGTTGGCTGCGCTCACTTACCCCAGTCACATCGTTATCTATGCTCCTGGGGATGCGTTCACTTGCCGCCGCGCTGCAACTTGAAATCTATTGGGTATATAGCCCGGATACTTATTTCTTTCTGGCAAATACAGTCTTACTTTGATGGCGATTTGTAACAAAGGAAGGTTGGGATCGTCTTGGTTGAGAACTCAATTCTGCTCTCCCAACATGGTAAAATTTAGACATGTCAATAGTGACTGGAGCAACAGGCGTGGCGCCTAATCCTTCACGGGCGGCGTTGACTAATAGCCCGTTATCGGCATCAATCGTCCAGACAAATAGCCCTCCAAGCCCTTTATTTTTTACAAATTCTGCTTTTCGATGCACGGTACGAGGTGTTTCTATCGATAGGAATGCTCCGGTGTTTTCGTTATATAAAAAGTCTGCATCGGAAACGGTATCGGTATACAGGGTAAAATCGTTTTTACCTTTCAGATCACTGTCTAGATAGTTGCGCAGTAGATCTGGAAATTCGGTGACGCCGGGGCCAAAGCTGCCGAAAGTATTATCTTCTTCAGGATCAGGTTCGTACGGGGTGTAGAAGCCTCTCAGTGGCGATAATTTGGTGACGTATGCTTGTTGAGCATTACGACTATAAGCGGCAAAACCACAGAAAATCATTTTAGGGTTAACATTTAGCTCCAGAAGGTAATTAACCGCATCCTCCATTGAATTCAGTTCATCGTTATTAGGGTCACGTTTAATATTGGTATGGTGTGCCAGACCTTCAGCCCATGGAGAGCCAAAAAAGTCATAACACATCACGTTTAACCCTTCAACACCTGCCTTAATCAATTCCAGGACATTTGCTTTTGCCATTTTGCCCGGCTCGGCATTAAGCGCGATACTGATTTTTATATCAGACAACTTTTGCTTAATTACTTTAATTAATTCTGCGAAGTTTTCCGCATCTTCGTCCCCATAATCATTACCTTCTGCACCTGGAACACCGGGGTATTCCCAGTCAAGGTCAAGATCAGTAAACATAGGGAAAGTATCAAAAATCTTTTTCAGACTTTCAGCCAGATTTTCGCGGGATTCAGGCTCCTTGGCGATGTGGTGGAATGCTTGACTCATTGTCCAGCCGCCCAAGCTTAAACCAATTTTTGGCGGTTTCGCGCCTTGAGTAAGCTTAACTAATGCGCCTAAAACGCCCTGTGCTTTATGTGGGTCAAACAGCTCAGGAGGATCGCCCGGTACCCAGCCTGCAAATCCACAGTTCAGATAGGCTTGAACATCTGCCCAGCTGTCGAGGAAGGTTGCTTTGCCTCGGTGATTAATCAGGTCGTCCTGATCCTTAGCAATAGCAAAATCTATAGCGCCTTTTTCAATATTGCTTTGTTGTTCTCCTTCGTCGCCAATAATCCCTGAGAAACCAACGATAATCTTGTCATAACGTGGGTAGTTATCATCTTTTAAACGCATGATATCTGAGCCACGCCCTCCGGCCGTGTAATCGACGTCGGTATCTCCGGCAAATTCACCATAACGGCTATCATAAATCCCCCAATCAGTGAGATAGCCAAATACCAGAAAATCAGGATCGGATTCATAATTATTAAACAGGTTTTTAGCCACCCTGCCTGGAGTATAAGAGAGCTGTTTATCCGCTGTAGCGGGATCGAACTCATTGGCGGCATAGGTTTTTTCAGCGGCTCCCGCTCCCCAGACTTTGTCTGGCTCGTTTAAATCTTTGGTTCCTGGATCTGGAGAGAGATAGAGTTCATCTGCTGCATGAGGTTTTTTTTTATCAGACATTTTGTCGATCATAATAATCCTCTTTTAAAGTAAGGTTTTAGTGATGATGTGGTTTCACTGTTAAAACTTGAGATAGGTAAGATAAAACGTAGCTTATGTTTGAAATTAATCAATTACATTTATATGAAAAATTAACTACTGTTTCGAAATCAAGGATATATATTTTCATCATAGAATTTAGATCCTCTAATGATTTGAGAGTTAATATTATATTTATGATTGATATAATTATTTGATTTTAAGTGATTATATTTATTATCTGGTAATTTAAGGTAGGAATAAAATAGTATTTTAGGAAAAGGTTTTTGTAAAAAAATAATAAGCAGGGAGAGTTTCTTTATGCTATTGGAAAGCGTTTATCTTGAGAAGAGTAATTAATGTGTTTTCTAATGTGTATGAAAAACTGCACGAATCAATAATATGTCTATATTTACATAGAGGCGCCAACAAAATTTCTGGCGTGTCGTCTGTTACCGTTAGCGTTGCGGAACTACTACCAATAAGGAGCCATCCATGTTTCAAGCTGATCTGCATGCCGGAACGCCAACCCTGCGTGTGTGTGATAATCGTGGGCTACCCATCCGCAGTCTGCAATATCACCGGGCTTTGACTGGGGATAACTCTCATCCAATGACGCCGCTTGATGAGCGCATCACCCAGACCTACTATCATGCTGCCGGTTATCCTACCGAAAGCAGAGACCCGCGCCTGTTTGCCAGCGGTACCACATCCAACGTCCGCCTGGAGTGCAGTCTCAGCGGCACGCCCCTGCGTAGTGACAGCGTTGATGCCGGTTGGAGCTTGTCTTTGAACGATATCGAAGGCCGACCGTACTGGCGTAAAGATGCCCGGGGCACGGTACATACTTGGCAGTATGAACTCCCGGAGAAAGGCCCTGGCCGTCTGAGCGCTCATTTTGAACAGCTCAACGGTGGTGAGTTTGAGGTGCGTGAACGTCTGGTGTATGGAGAAGAGGAGCCGGATGCCGGACAAAACAATCTACGCGGTCAGTGTGTACGTCACTACGACACTGCTGGCTGTATGCAGCTACACCGCGTCGGATTACAGGGCGTGACCCTTGAACAGTCGCGTCGCTTACTGAAAGATAAAATGCAACCGGTGTACTGGCGCGGCGAAGATGAAGGGGATGAGAACACGGGTTGGTCATCCCTGTTGGAAACCCAACGATGGACTACCCGCACTGCCTGCAATGCGCAGGGACAACTGTTAAATCAGACCGATGCTGCCGGGCATTTGACCTGGCAGCGTTACAATGTGGCCGGGCAACTGACTACTGGCGGGCTGACACCCAATGGCGATGCGCCGGAACAAATACTGATAGCCCGTCGCACTTACAGTGCTGCCGGGCAGGTATGGGAGGAAGAAACCGGCTCAGGTATTTCTACCCGCAACACCTATGAGTTACAGACGCAACGATTACTCAGCGTGGAGACCAAACGGGGTAATACGCTGCTGCGACATATTGCCTATGACTATGACCCGGTAGGTAACATCATTCAGGTGGATCACCTGCATGAAGAAACGCGATTCTTCAACAATCAGCAAGTTAATCCACGGAATAGCTATGACTACGACACGTTGTATCAACTCACTGCGGCCCGTGGTCGTGAACAGGTGCAACAGGTGAATCCTTCCGGTCAGCAAAAGGATGAAAACCAGCGGGTCAACTACCAGCGTAACTACAGTTACGATCGAGGCAACAACCTGATACGTATCCGCCATAACGGAGCCACTCAGTTCACACGGGATATCACGGTGGAAGCTGGTTCTAATCGAGGGGTGGCGCAGGTGGATGAGGTTTCTTCTGTACGGGCAGAAAACAGCTTTGATGCCTGCGGCAACCTGCAAAACCTGCTGCCAAGCGATACTCAGACACTGATATGGGATGGACGTAACCAGTTGAGTGGTGTACGTGGCAGTACACGGGAAGAGGATTACCTGTACGGCAGTGGAATGCGGGTATACAAGATGAACCGTTCACAGAATGGCACGGAGGAAGAACGGGTGGTGTATTTACCGGGGTTGGAACTGCGTAGTCGCTGGTTGAATGGCACAGAGCAGGAAAGTTGGGAGGTTATCACGCCGCAGGATGGGGTGAGGGTGCTGCAATGGCGTAAAGGTTGCCCGCTGGAAGGCAAAACCTGGCAAGGGCGCTATTGCTATATGGGATTGCTGAGTTTAAATGAACTGGAGCTGGATGAGACGGCAGCATTGATTAGCGAGGAGGAATATTTCCCGTTTGGTGGTACGGCGTGCTGGTTACCACGGAGCAAAGTTGAAGGAGATTATAAAACCCACCGTTATTCGGGCAAAGAGCGAGATGCCACCGGGCTGTACTATTACGGTTATCGTTACTATATGCCGTGGGCAGGCCGCTGGCTGAATCCAGACCCGGCGGGTACGGTGGATGGGTTGAATTTGTACTGTATGGTGAGGAATAATCCGGTGACCATGGAGGATAGTGATGGCAGAGGATTAAATGAAAAAGGGGTTCCTCCTCCTCCACCGATAATGGGCATGGCCCCACCGCCGCCACCGATAATGGGTATGGCCCCACCGCCACCGCCGGTAATGGGTATAGCACCACCACTTCCACCTCCTAGTGGTGGTACTGGAGGGATACCAAATGTAAGCTCATTGACGATCAGCAAAGGGTTTGTGCCGATTGATTTGCCAATACCAGAATATACACAGAGTGAAGTTCGAACCCAGCTCTGGAAAGCTGCTGAACATGTAAATTTAGATCAGCTTGCCAGCAAGATAAGTGAAATATCAGGCGAAGCAAAGAAACCAATTAATCTGGTTGACACTACATTGGAAGAGGTGAGTCGTAAGACTGGTATTCCTTTTAACAGTGATGCTTTGACAGCAAACCCGGCAGCTTGGACATCTCCAGAAGGAACAATATACATGGCCACAGACTCACCCGATTATTCTCAAAATGGTGAATTGGATGTTGATAAGATCCGGTCAACAGTTGTCCATGAAAGCTTACATTTTTCCTCACATAATTATGTAGGGTTTCAAGCAGATACTGACACCAGTGTTCAAAACACAAATTATGATGAATATGTTACCGATTACTTTGCCTATTCGGTTTATAAAGAAATGTATCCAGATAGCCCCTATAAGACGGGATATTTCACAAAAGATGTTGGGGGAAAACCTAAGGTTTGGGGGGGCAATCTTGTCGAGTTCATGACACAGTCTGGGCATGAAACTTTAGGTAATATTAAGCAAGCTTATTTTGGTGGGCAAGGAAGGTTAAATCAGCTCCCTGAGAAAGCTTTAGATACATGGAAAAGTTATGCTAAGACAGGTAGGTCTCCAAAAATTTAGCTAACATTAACCCGTTATTATCATTATGAGTAGCTCTGTGAATTTTTGGTTTACAGAGCCTAAATTGATAGTGATGTCTTTAGGTACTTTCTTCCTAAGAAAATATGTGGCACAAGCCCTGAGGTAATTACCTCAGGGCTTGCAGACGTGTCTCAATTAGGTAAATTGACACGTCGAGGAATCAGTGCACTTGCTATCGTAAAAAATAACGTCATCTATTTCTTTATATTATTGCGTAGCTCCTCCATTTCTTTTTCTGTGTCATTCTCATCTTCATGAACGCTGAACCAAGGGAAATAAGATGTTCTGCGTAACTTCTGGTTGGCTGTTTCTACCCTGATTTCTCTATTCAGAGCATCATATTCATATTTATCTGCGTACTGGTTAATACGTAAACTGGCATCGGACGCATAGTGCCAGTCATTCAGGAAAAATGGCTGATACACACACTTAACTAATCCTTTATTATTGTATTCAGTTCGTCCACTGACAGCCCAGCGAGGTTCGGATTTGCCTTGCTTTGGTTTATTCTTATCGTCCAAAACTAATTCTCCTGATGGACTAAGTAAATAAGCTAAACCAGGTTCATTAAGCACTGATGTTTGTAATGTCCGACCGAAACCGTCGCTAAAACTAACCGCAATCCGAATACGTTGTTCCCGTTTAGGTCGAGCATAGTTGTCAGCCATAAAGCTGGCTTCATGCACCGGCATTTGTGAAACTTCTTCCAACAGGTTGCGCATTATATCTCCCCATCCATCACTTTGAGCATCGTGTTGCCAGCAGGATACAGGCAGAAGAACCTCGCCTTGAACACTGATAATTCTTGCCTTAACTAAACGCCACCAGAGTGCTTCGCTGGATAAATTCAAATGGGTCTTAATTTGATGAATATCTTTCTTTTTCAAGCAATTTTTGTTATCAAATAACGAAAGTAAAACATCTCCGTAGTCATAAATTTTCTGCCTTTCCAACCAGCGATAAGCTTCGGTACAAACATGACCATATGAGGTGATAAATTGGCGGCTGAGTAAATAATCCCATAAATTCTTGGCTGCATGTATTGATTCCTTATCAATAACACTATTTTCAGCCTTTTCTTTACTGATATTTCCCATCCAACTGAACCATTCAATTCCGCTATATTGGAAAACTATTTGTTCTTTATTTTGCAGGGCTTGCTCAATCATCTCGGTAACATTACCGTCCGGTAAGGCAAAATCATTCACTGGGTAAAAACCACTGGTGATATAAGCGCCGTCATTGTTCTTTTCCCCCTCTTGCCCATAAAAACTACTGGCAATAACGCGTCCTAGTGCGTTGAATTTAGCTTCAAAAATATTGTCGTTTAAATCTGTCAGTTTCCAAGGTTGCATAAAACGATAATCATATTCAACCGTAGTAATATTTCCGGCGGCGTCACGGGTTTTTATAATGCCACAGGTAAATTGATCATATTCATAAGTGATTTTCCCACTGAGTAAAGTGGTTTGTTGAGACAATGGTCGGTAGAATTTTAATGCACTCCTCTCGGCATATATCGTATATCCATTACTTGCGACCCATACTTCTGTTTCAGGTTCTATTCCCGGTACGGGTAAGATACGTTCGCTTTTACGATATCCGGCGGAAGTCAGATGATTGTCCCGTTCGGTTTCACTCATAACATCTTTGAATGCAGACAAACTTTCATCATCAAATTCAGCAACGTCAATATGATCAATCAGCGCTAAAGCCTCGGGTACATTGGTGGCGTAATGAACTTGGGTTTGTCCGGCAAATTGGCGGGGACGATTTGCTGATAATATTCCTCTTGGCTCAGTCAGCGTTTCAAAACTAAACCCTTCTCCTTGCGGAATATCAATGGGGTCCGGATGCAGATAATTTCGTCTTTCCCCTTGAAGTACGCTTAGCCGCCAAACATTGCGTTCGTTGAAATGCACGATCTGAAACCGCTCTTCAAAGACACGCACTATTTGCTGTTGCTCATCATAGCTGCTGCTCCAGCCCGTTTCAGGCAGTAGCGGTGGATAGGGATTCGTTAGGGGTTTATCCCGGCGTGGGTAATTGATACTCACCCGGTGCAATACTTCACCATATTCTTCCTGTTGGATAATCACCTGTTGAGATATAACGGGATCACTCACTATCCCTTCATATACATAGTTTATTTTTTCCAACTCGACGGGCATAACAACAGGCTCTTTTACGACGCTATCTTGGCTATCATCATCGTAAACAGTCGGCTGCACTAATCTGGCACGCAGGCGAGTCATTTCTACACTCAGTGGCACCTCTTTATTGATATCCCATATCTCCTTACGTATCAGCATCCCTTGTAAGCCGCGATACAATCCCTTACGTGTCGCTTCATCTGGATTTTCTAAAATGACATCTTTTTGTTGTTCTGCATCGTAATAGGTCAATTGAGCTAGCGCGGGAATAAAAGCCTCTTCATCACCTGACCAACAATGAATAAGATGCTTGTCATCATCTTCATAACCAAGGTGATACCAGGAATCAATCCGCGTATTTTTATCTTCTGGCGAGTCATTCCGGTAGAAATCAATAACTGATTCAGTCATTGATATATAACCAAATCCACGAAATTCCCGCTCTTTCTGATCGAAAACGCCACGCCGATAAGTATAGGATTGGCTTAATGAATTACCGCTGATTTCATCTTTTGCATATGAATACGCCTGGACATATATCGGCATCGGTAAACGAGATATTGCCTCCGGCGTCTCTTTTTTCTCATCTAACCAATATTGTGCAGAACTACGATATCCCCACTCGGTATAGGCTCCCATATTATTACTCACAGAAGATAATAAATAGGATTTAACCGGGGTAAAATCATAACGCCAATGGTGGTAATAACCATCATCACCAACAACGCTTAATACTAAACTGGGCACACCGGTTCCTCTTATATCTGCGACCAGTAATTTGCTGAGTAGATCTGTATAGCGGAGCCCTTCCGGCAATGGAATAATATGTGGTTCGCTATATGAATTCCCTGCTTGGTTGAGGTATAAATAAAGTTTATCTGAATCAGCATAAATCAGGTCGGTCGTTCCTGAGCCATTAATATCGGCTAAATAGATGCGCTCAGGGTTAAATGGTGTTGCCGGATTAAATCCACTCAGTTTCACAACAGGACCAAACTTACCGTGGCCTAAATTTGGGCTGAAACTAACCCCTTCCTCACTAATCCGTATCCAATGCTGTTGACCGGAGCCGGCAATATCACTGAAAGCAACAAGACTGGCGTGATCGCGTTCCCAATTGCCAATAGCAGTTTCTGGCAAAGCAACATCAACACCTGTTTCAAATCCATTGCCATTATTGAGATAAACACGAACGGACATAGGACCTAATAACGCTAAATCGCTAAAACCACGGCTATTAATATCTACGAAGCGAATATCGGCAGAAAAGAATTCAAGTGGCAGAGCCTTAAAAGGCGTAAAGTCTGACCAACCATGATTCTTATGGGTAAAGAAGCCCGACAATCCTGGAGAGGTGACAATCCAATCAAGTTCAAAATCATTGTTTATATCGGCAAGATAGGCATTTTCCGGCCTTAAACTCGGAATTAAAGGTAATGTTTCCCAATCGGCATAGGTAACTGCGTCCGGATGATCTATTGCCACATCACGTATTGGTGAGCGGTACTTCCATTCCCCCGCATCAAAACGCAGGATCCCTGCAACACCATCCTTATATAAGTCGATCAGTTGAAATTTTTGACCGCGATAGACGCCATCAAAATCTGTGTCTGGCAAGTCAAATGATTGCCAACCGATATTATTATC
This sequence comes from Photorhabdus sp. RM322S, assembly GCF_042879395.1. Lineage (NCBI taxonomy): Bacteria > Pseudomonadati > Pseudomonadota > Gammaproteobacteria > Enterobacterales > Morganellaceae > Photorhabdus > Photorhabdus sp. RM322S. The sequence goes on along the minus strand of NZ_JBHFKW010000001.1, from coordinate 126,338 downwards.
CGGAGAAAATGGCGTATAACTAAATTCTATTGGCGGGAGAGACTGAGGAGGAAGCTCTCCATAACCCATCATCGTAACGCTACGCAATGTGCTTAATATTGGGCTATCTTCATATTTGAGCAGCAGACGATTTACCAGCACATTCTCATCACCTAATTGATCTGGAAAATGATGATACATAAGCACTTGTCTGCAAAGGCGATAAGTGCGAAGCTCAAAACCATATTCATAACGAGAAAAAATATCCGGTCGGACTAACCATTGCCCGTTTTCTGGTGTGTCAAATGGCGGCGCTTCATCTAAATTATTTCCTCTTTCTCCGTAGTCGAGAACCAAGGTAAAAAGCCATCCGTCCTGTGGTAACACTGGCTGTGATTCTAGATAAAGGGTTTCATGTTGTTCTGAATTGCCGTAAGTGACTTTACTAAGGTAACGCTGTGCATTGCGTTCTCTTTCTAACTCCCACTCTGGTAGTGGTTCCGGTAATCCTTTGCCGTCTTCGGCTAAATAATGATAGCCAATATGTTCTCCGGTAGAAGATAAAGACTCTTCTAATAACCAGACAGCGACTTTGTTTTTATTTTCGGGGTCAAAAATTCGGCCTTGTTTTGTTTTACCTAAACAATGAATTTGTCCATCTGGAGAATAGATAAGCCAATGGCCTGCATCTTTATCATCTAACTGATGATGCTCAAATCGTATAAAATTACCTTCTGAACGGGAACAATAGCGAGTAATATTATAAGAAGCAGAAATATCTTTAGAGTTAACTGTATTTTCTTTTACTTTCTCTTCCATTGATATTAATAGTTCGCCATTAGGGCCAACAAATTGATCAATTTTCCCGGTTTTATCGATTCCTGAGCCGTAGTTGGGAACGCCTTTTTGCGTCCTGCGGCTGATCTTGAATAGTTGGAGCTGCCATCCTGCACCAAACTCACTATTTCCTTGTCCGCTGCTGTATTGCAGGGACAACGAAGGCGCATAGCCTCTGCCAGAAGAAATTGGTAGCGGCACAGTGAGAGCAACCATGCCACTGACGCCCGCAGTGTTTAATTCGGCATCTAGCCCTTTTAACGCGCCACCGCCTTTTGGTAAAGATAACTCGGTAATAGATATTGTGTTGATCGCTTGTTCTGTCATAGTTTTCTCTCATAGTATAAGAGTCATGAACAAATAATATTTTTATTAAAGAAATACCTACAAAAATCAAGTGGAAATTTCACGAATGCTTAGACAACTATTTGTTTCGTTCATAACTATAATGTTGTAAGTATATGCTTTAATAATATAATTAAGATGACACTATATAATTTCTGGCGAATCATTATCACTGAAATACCAATAGCATCTGCTCTCAAAGCGTAGACGATAATTCATAAAAACACCTATGAAATGACGTGTAAAAATATCCATGAAATCGCTTCTAAATTAAATGTATGGCATTAAGACCTTGTTTTATTTGATTGAGTTACCTAATTGAAGAGATTGAATGCCATGACTAAATAGGGCCCGACCGCAGGGTTGAAACGAGATGATGAAGGAAAACTGGCCCTCAAAATTCAGGTTTGAAACTGAGTGTGAATCATAGTGATAACTTCAAATACATATGACGGCGGCGATTGGCGGTAGCTGATAGCTACATCAATAAAATAATGTGCTATTATGTTGGTTTTTTTAAGAAAAATAATAATTAGCCAATTAGGTAAACTTATCTGGTCTACAATTCATTGTGAGGGTTATTTTTATGCTTAAATCTCGATAGAATAAATGTGAGTCTGAAATAGAAAACCATTATGAATTTAATAACAGTGGAGAATGTCATATGCAATCTGATAATAATAAAGAATCTTTGGCCAGATCATCGGACGATAATTTTAAATTCATTTTAAACTGGAATAAGGATACTGGGAGGATTACTCTTTGGAATATCAATTTGGTTGAAAATAGTATCATCTCATCTTCGCCATTTATTAGTTTTAATTGGCTGATTGGTAAAAAGAGTCATAATATAGTGTCGATAGGTAACTATATTATTATGACTGATTATGAAACTCATGAATATAAATTATTTGAAGTTAAATTTGATCCTTATAAAATGACTTTTTTATCTAAAATTCCTGATAAATCTGGTATCTTCCGTAATATAGTAGAAGGATGTAACATTATACCTTTGGGTAATTTTCTTTTATTCTGGACTCCCAGAACAGGCGGTTATTCGTGTTATCCATTTGATCCACAAGGTGATGATGTGATAGCAAGAACACCTGTTAAACAGCAAAAAACATTATGGAAAACGTGGGTTGATCATATAATCATACCTTTTCAGAATTATTTATTAAGTATACCCAAAGATCTCTCGAAAAATGAACTTTGGATATTTGATCCCTCTTTAGAGTGGAATTTGGCAGGAAAAAAAGCCAGTAATAACACTAGGTTGTCATTTATAAATTTAGAGAGTAAAAAAATAAATATAGGTGATTATCTTATTGATATTGGAAAAGATAACAAAATTAACGTATGGAAAATAAACCCAGCATATATCAACGGTAACGGTGAGCCATTTTTTAATAATATAAGTGCTATTAATAGCAATAATGGCGATATTAGCTTACTTGATGTATTTAATGATAATTCTATAAATATTGGTTTTTCTCCCATGATGCCCATGAGCCTGTTGAATAGTGATTTGTCACCAGGAACTATTGGGTTTATGAGAAATAAAATAAGAAAAATAGTCTATGTTATGTTTGAAAACAGATCGTTGGATCATGCATGTGGTTGGTTATATGAGAAAAATGCTCCTTCTGTAATTATCGGTGATAATAGAAATAAGAAATTTGATGGTTGCGATAGCGATAATAATTTTAATATTGATAAAAATGCAAGTGTTATATATCAAGGAAAATACAAAGACGGAAAGAAGGCTCCATTAATTGTCCCTGGATATGATCCACACCATGATCATCAGTCAGTAATGAAACAAATTTTTGGCGAAACTCATACGGATCTTTATAAGGAAAAAAAGAAGCCTTCTATGGCTGGTTTTGTTCAGGAAAATGGCAATGGGGAAACAATGTTAGCTTATACACCTAATCAGCTAAACATATTAAACGGACTTGCTGAAAACTATGCTATTTCTGATAAGTGGTTTTGTTCATTACCCGGCCCAACGGATGTTAATCGGGCTTTTTCATTGACAGGTTCATCATTTGGCGTTGTGGAGAACTTCGTATCAGGTTCAATTTATATTAATTGGCCTAATAGTCCACACCGCAGCTCAATATGGGATACATTATGGAGCAATGGTATTACAGATTGGAAGATTTATAATTATTCTCTTTGGCCTGATTTCTACTATACATATCATCTTTTTTTAAAATCTCATATTGAGACAGTAGATAAAAATAAAGATGATTATGTTCAGGGAATGAGTAAATTTTTTGCAGATGCAAAGAGTGGAAACTTACCCAGTTTTAGTTTTATAGAACCCGCTTGGTTAGATTGTGATAATGGGATTATGTCTAATTCATACCATCCAGTTCAAGACTTAGTACATGGAGAGCACGCATTAAATGATATCTATAATGCGCTAATTGAAGGTCCTGATTGGGAAAATACACTATTAGTAATTACTTTTGATGAACATGGTGGAATATATGATCATGTGTCACCACCATATTTAAATAACCCTTATATAGGAGATACTTATCCAGGATTTAATTTTGATTTGCTTGGCGTGAGGGTGCCTACTATTTTGGTTTCTCCATGGATAGAAAAGAACACGCTATTCAGACCCACGAAACCATTACATTACGAATCAACTTCATTTATAGCAACATTATTAAAATGGTATGGGATACAAAAAGAAAATTGGTGGTTAGGTGAACGTATCATGAATGTAGATACTTTTGAGGATGTTTTTACATTAGAGAAACCTAGAAAAGATAAACCAACCTTTATACCTTCGCAATCAAAAGAAGATACGCCGGCAAGTAAAATGGAAATAAGTGATTTACACCTCACATTTTTACCGAGGATAATATATCACCTAGCTCAAGGGAAATTAAATGATGATATATTGGATAAAGAGATAGATGAAATAATTAAAAAGAGCCGTAATCTTGAAGACATGATTAATAATATAACCGCATTTCAGAAAAAAATGATGTAATTTTGGGGAATTATTCAGAGGGCATTTGAAATGCGATGCTCTCTATTTTCTCAATAAATTTGCATAATAGCAGGTCATCCCCAAAAAACTTCACGGTGAAATTTTTTGTATATAGGGGGGGTGGGAGCAACAGAACAATAAACGATGTTAAGCAGTCATTTTAAATAGCCATTTAATTATAAATCAATATGTTAATTATCTTCATTGAAGGGTCTTAACTCCCCTCTGCTGACGGCTTCTGGAACCGTAAAGGTGTAGTGGAGACAACCTCTTCACATCTTCGTCATGAACCGGATATCCCTCTTGCCTGAGTTGTTGCACGGCGGCGTCCATGTAAATCGTAAACGGCTCTGGAGATAATCGTAAAGATGAACTAATCTCTTGTTGTTTGGGTTATTCAAAATAACCCATGCATTATATTGACGCATCTTGTATTTCACAGCTTCGCTTTGATATTTAAATTTAAAATAAGGTGATTAACTATGAACAATGATGTACAGCTGATTAAAAATGCCGCGGGTAAGGATAAATGCCCTCCGGGTAAAATGGCTCTGTATACCAACATTAATTTTAATCAACAAGAACTGGGTGATATACTTTTAATATCTCCTAATGTACAACTGGATCAGGCTCAGCTCGAATCTTACGGTTTTTATGTTGGACACCATGATGGGGTTTCCTGTGTAGTGAACAATATGAATCATGCTGGAACACTCGTGGCTGGTCTTAACCTTAATGGCCAGATCCTGAATGTTCCCTCCATGACAGATATTCCTTCACTCGTGGGACAGGGGTGGAATGACAGAACGCGCTCAGTTGTTGCAGCACCGGTTAAGCTTGTTAAACTGAAAATGTCCTCTGTTAGCCCTGTAGTTTTAAAAATTAATCAAAATATAAACCTCGAACTCAAGATTGAAAACCTGAGTGATATTGATGTGCCGAATACAACGTTGGAGGTAAAATCTGGCAACAGTAACGTGGTATCAGTTGGCTCATTCGAACAACCCGGGATAATTCCGGCAAAAAGTTCTGTTACCGTCACAGTACCTGTGACCGGCAAGCAGGTGGGCCAGACGTCATTAACTTTCACTCTTCATACTCCTCTCGGATTTATCAATGAAGGCGATAATGTTTATAATGCACAAGCAAGAGTGGATTTGTTTTCAGTTCAGTTGAGGATGGAATCCGATAATCCGGTAATTATAGGATTAAACAAAACCGAACCCGTTGAGTTAATAATAAAAAACTTAAGCGATATCAATGTTCCGGATACAGAACTGAAAGTAACAGCGAAGAATTCGGATATTATATCTGTAGGTTCATATCTTCAGCCAGGAACCATTTCTGCTAACGACAGTGTTATTGTCTCTGTTCCTGTTACTGGCCTGAATCTCGGTGAGTCATCGTTGACGTTCGGTCTCTTTGTACCAAAAGAATTCGCTAATACAGGAGACTCTCAGCGTGTTGTGTCAACAAAAGTTCAGAGTGCCGTAACGCTGCGCATTACCATAGATCGTCAGATTGATTTACTGACTGGGGGCCCCCTTCAGGTGCCCGTTAAAATTACTAACGAAAGTGCTGAGCCCATTGCCAACATTAAGGTGGCTTTTGATACGAGTGATGCGACCCTATTTACCGTTGGCGCTTTCCAGTCGGAAATCAATATTCCCCCAAAAGATTCAAAGGTCATTAATGTTGAGTTGATTCCGGCAGACAATAAGACAGGCAGTGCACGACTGGACTGTACACTGACATTACCTCCCGGATATGTGAATGATGGTGATAGTGAAAAAGCAGCAATAGTTAACGTCACTGTGGAAAGACCTCTTGTAGTTTTACAGTCGTTTCAGGCAAGCTGGGCTGCTGAGGGGGGGTATTTACACAGTTATATGCTGACAATGAAGTCAGCTAATGTCCGGGTCACTTTGTGGGAACTTTCTTTTCAGCTCCCTCAGGGAGCACATGTTTCGGAAACCTGGTACGAAACACAGAAAAACTGGCTGGACAAACGTGAGAGCGGTGATATGGTCTTCCTGACGAATAAGAGTACACACACCATTGATCCAGGAACTGATCTGCCCCTACAGATTCAGTTGGTCTATCCGGATCAGTCCCCCGCTCATGAATATATTTACAGTTTGTCTCTTCGTCAGATCCAGTAAATCTGAGAAAAAGATTCAGCTATCAAAAAAAACCACGGTTCCCGTGGTTTTTTGTCGTATGCAATGTTTATCAATCAGCCCGTTTTAACCTTACTACCTACAAGGGGTGGTGATAGAGTGCCCAATATGATGATGTCCGATTGCAGTTATTGTGAGTCCGGCGCAATGGAATGCGAGCCGAACAGGATGAGAACCGGCTTCCCTGGGAAACGCATCTGGATGCGTTAACGATCAGTATCAGCAGATTGAAACGCAGGAACTGGACAAAATACAAGAAGACGGCACTACCGCAATGGGCGGTAATGCGCTGAAATTTCCGTCAGGCTCAGTGGATTCAATATTGTTTGAAAAGATAGTCGATAATATCCTGTTGAAGTTCAAAGGCATCACGTCGCTCCGCAAGGTAGCTTTTTAGTACGGTGAGTGAACGCAGGCTTTCGCGCAGTTGGATTTCGTTTTCTATATTTTGCTGCAATTTTTTGCAGTGCTCGCGTAGGTTATCTTCTATTACCTTCGATGTTTCACCTCCCAGTGTGCTCCAAATCATGCCCGGTAACGAATCAGATTTTTTTAGCTGATTAAGTTCACTGGTCAGGATATCGATACGTGCTTTTAGCAACTTATTGATGTCGGATATATCCCGACTGTTAAAACTGAAAGTTGGATCAATATACTTGTGGTACATGTTTATTATCGTCCAGACATCATTATCTTTCTTAGCTTTTGATAACTGTACCATCAACTGGTTTTTTTTCTTTTTCTCATCTAAATCCTGTTCACGATCCGGATGTAATACCTTGGCTATTTTTCTATACATTTGGCTTACTTCCTGCGATTTAAATAAATCATCCAGTTTTCTCTGGTCTTCTTCCGCAGGGTCGAAATCATCGGTATCTTCTGCATCATATTCATCGTAGAAATGTTCTGATTCCCGTTGAAAATGCTGTTCTATGGTGGCACGCATTTTCTCAGGGCTTTTCATCATATCAAGTAATTCTTCATCAGATATTTCTTCACTAAAATCAAAATATTCATCCAGAGTCTGCCGGATATCAGCCATCTGTTCTGGTGTTGGAGCTTCCTCTTTCAACGCATGAAGATTGGCAAAGTGATCGGTCAACTTATTGAGATCAAGGTTTTCGTTAAAGGGGTAAGCACATAACTCAGCAAGTTCTTCTTCTATCCAGAAAAATAATTCTCTCCGTTGGTTTTTCCCCAGCGATTTTTTATCGGCAAATGAAAGCAACCGTGCCGCTTTATCATATCTGGACTGTATATATTGATGCTCTACCGGTAAAACCTCTTGTTGAAAGCGCATGAACAAGTCGTCTTGTTGCTGTTGTAGCTTGGCGATCTTCAATTGGTATTTTTCGATGGACTTCCAGTAAGCTTTGAATTGTTGCTGAGGCGTTTTTGGTATCTGTTGTCCGCTCGATTTTCTTTTTTTTAGTTGCTTGTGCATCAATATTGTTCCTGAAGTTGAAACTCGTACGTTACGTAATTAAAAATTATATTGTCAATACCCGTTGTCGTTTATCCCTATTCTGCAATATATTTTCGTAACACGCAAAACATTATAGTTGTGCAATTGTTACATTGACTTACAAATGGTGATTGTTGCTAATCTTTTCTTCCCTGATTGTAATAACAGTTTCACAATACTTTTCGTTTGAATTATTCATACCTGAGGACTCCGTGAGCAGCTACGAAGCTCGGGTTGAACAGGAAGGCGGCGCTAATAAATACTATCAAAACAATAAAAAACGGCACTACCGCGATGGGCGGTAATGCGCTGAATCAAACCTGGACTTTATGGCCGGAAAACATGGAGTGACGGGTAGCCTGGCCGTCTGAACCATAAAGAGAGGGGCTGTGGTGGCTTTTTAGAAAAGCGATAGCTTTGCTATTTAACTCAAGATGCTGGGCTAACAACAGACCATTATGGGCGTTTGAATCACGAACCTGGATAGTTGCTTTGCCGATCTGTTGCCACAATCTGGCAAGCATAGGCTGTTTATCATAAGGGGCAATGGCCTTTAATTCTTTGCTTAAATTAAGACGTTGCTGTTCTAAATGGCCAAACGCGGATAACAGAAAATTTTTTCGTTCTGTTACCCGGTGCAAATCTCGTGCTTCAATAAAACCCTCGCACAGAATACGCTGTTCTTCCGCCATTGTTTGGGTCAGCGAGGTTAAATAGGTAACTTGCTGTTCGAGTAATTGTTGAAGTTCTTCCATAACGGGTTTAATTACTTTTTATAATACGGAAAATTTTCGGCGGCTTCTCTGAACAGAGCGTCTGCGATTTTACCGCTGTTCATTTTTAAGGTTCCCTGAGCGATAGCGTCTTTCAGTTTTTGCACTTTTTGGATGTTGATATCCTCGCTGCTCGGCTGAACCAGTTTTGTTTGTGTTTCGCTCAGTTTTACTTGTGCATCAGTGCTTTTTAACGTAACGCCGGAGGTTTTTCGGGTGCCCTGGGCGCTTTCATTAGTTGGTCGCTGTTGAACAGCAGCGATAGCTAATAAGGGTTGAGTGCGTTCGATACTCATAATCATTATCCTTTATGGCCAGGCATAGGTTCACCTATGGATCGGAGCAGGTTACATGCCATTTGCATACCTGCAAATCATGCTCTGCTGGTTATATCGGCACAGTAAAAGAAAACTTTAGCAACTTATAACATGATTTTTACACTGCCGTTTTCTAGTGCTTGGCCGGTTATAACGTGCCCTGAATTCATTCGGACCCTGACTTTATCAGAAGTTACAGCGTTATTAATAGCTTTCCCTTCATTACGTATCTGAAAACCCTTTCCTTGTACAATCACCCCCACATTTTGACCTGCCCGTACAGCCCACGGGCGGCGTAACATATTGCGGGTGATTGCCTGTCCTGTCGGAATGCTGCGTATAGCAACACTGTTTTTTATTTCATTTTTGTTAATAATCAGATCGTTCGGTAATTTTTCCAGCAATCCGCTTCTGACCTGAAAATCTTTCTCCGATAAAACATCATTACGGGAGAGGGCGCGGCGGGTAACCCAATAATGTCCTGTAACGCTGACAGCGACCTGAATAAATTTGCGTTTTTGATGACAAACGATAGGTAAAGAGATATTTCCCCAGTTTTGATTACTAATAGGAGGGTGAATTTCCGGTGATTCACACTGAGGCCATTGCCGTTCCGGTGTTCTGATTTCAACAGAAACTTTTTGATGATTATCCCTGTGTATCTGCTGAAAATAATGCGTTATAGCCTGAGGCAGATTATTTCCCCATGCCATCGAATTCATAAAGAAAAACGCGAATAGCCCGATAATCTTTATAGCTTGCATTTTCTCGCTCTTATTATTTTGTCAATAAAGTAGATAAATCCGCGGCTGTTGGGTGGCGCACAGTGTACCCGCATTGGATATCGGTTAATGGGATAAATAGCAATTCAATTAGCGTCTATTCATCCGATAGGCTTTTCTTTCTGCGTTTATTCTGTCTACTGCGAATTTCGCGATCGCGAATTGCGCTATTAAGGTTCATAACACAGGTAAGTCACATAAGAGGGAGGAATATGCTCGATAAATTAGATGCAGCCTTTCATTTTCAGCAGGAAGCTTTGTCATTGCGATCACGGCGACAGGAAATATTGTCCGCGAATATCGCCAATGCGGATACTCCAGGGTATCAGGCGCGGGATATTGATTTCGCCACACAACTGAAAAAAACCATTGCGCACGGTCGGGTCACCGGAAACGGGATCGGGCTGACGCTGACATCGGCTCGGCATATTCCAATTCAGCCTCAGAAGAGAATGGAGATGGACTTGCTGTATCGGGTGCCTTATCAGGCGGCGATGGATGGCAACACGGTGGATATGGATATGGAGCGCGGCAATTTTATGGATAACAGCCTGAAATATCAGGCTGAACTGACGGCGACCAGCTCCCAGGTTAAAAGCATGATGTCAGTCTTACAGCAAGGATAAAGGCCATGTCTTTACTCAGTGTTTTTGATATTGCCGGTTCGGCATTATCAGCTCAATCCCAACGATTAAATGTCAGTGCCAGCAATATGGCGAATGCCGATAGCGTTTCAGGGCCTGATGGCCAGCCATACCGGGCGAAACAGGTGGTTTTCCGTGTCGCCGCACCGGCAGGACAAGAAACAGGCGGTGTTCGGGTCAGTGAAATTGTTGATGATCCAACACCTTTCCGCCTTGAGTATCAGCCAGGGCACCCGCTGGCCGATGAGAAGGGTTATGTACGAATGCCAAACGTTGATGTGGTTGGGGAAATGATTAATACCATTTCGGCTTCCCGTAGCTATCAGGCCAACGTTGAGGTACTGAATACAACCAAGTCGATAATGCTGAAAACATTAACGTTAGGTCAGTAACAGGAGCGACTCATGGGAATTGCCAGTGCAATGAACGAACCAATGGATAACACCATCATTGGGGAGATGGCATCGTCTAGCGATACAAAGAAGAACAGCAAAGAGCTGAATAGCAACTTTATGCAACTGCTGATTGCACAGATTAAAAACCAAGATCCAACTAACCCGATGAAGAACAATGAGTTGACCTCCCATTTAGCGCAGATTAACACGCTAGAAGGGATCGAGAGGCTGAATACCACGTTGGGGTCTATTGTTGGTCAGATTAATAATAGCCAGTCTTTACAGGCATCAGCTTTGATTGGGCGCGGCGTTATGATCCCCGGCGATACGATTCTGGTTGGTCCCAGCGAAGACGGGGGGGCCAGTATTACGCCATTTGGTATTGAGCTGGAAAGGCCGGCGGATAGTGTGAACGTGACCATTACGGATAAACAAGGGGCTGTTGTAAGCCAAATTGATCTCGGTGCGCTGGAAGCGGGGGCCCATAGCTTCGGCTGGGATGGCATAAAAGGAGATGGCACTGGCACTACGGTTGCGAATGGCGCTTATAAAATCACCATCGCAGCCAGCTATAAAGGCGAGCAGAGAGTGTATCAGCCACTGATGTTCGCTGTTGTGAAAGGCGTTACCCGTGATGCGGACGGCGCTAAGTTAGATTTAGGGCGGTTTGGTACCGTCACTATGGATCAGGTACGTCAGATTCTTTAACAAACAAGCATTTTAACGGAGAGTAATATGGCTTTTTCACAAGCAGTGAGTGGCTTGAATGCAGCGTCAGCTAATCTGGATGTTATAGGTAATAATATCGCTAACGCAGCGACATATGGCTTTAAATCCAGTACTGCTGCTTTTGCTGACATCTTTGCTGGCTCTCAGGTGGGTCTGGGGGTAAAAATGTCGGGTATTAACCAGAACTTTAAAGATGGTACACCAACTACCACCAACCGCCCTCTCGACCTGGCGATCACGCAAAGTGGTTTTTTCCGTCTGCAAGACAGTAATGGTGGGATCTACTATTCCCGTAACGGCCAGTTCAAAATGGACGAGAACCGTAACATTATCAACATGCAAGGCATGAAGCTGACAGGTTATCCGGCAGTGAGTATCAATGGGGGGGTACCGCAGGTTCAGAAGGGTGCTAACCCGGTAGCGATTACGGTATCTCAGGATATGTTGTTGGCTAAAGCGACAACTGAGGTGACGATGCAAGCGAACCTTAATTCGATGCATAAAGTACCAACGGAGGCTTTCTCGCCAGATAAGCCGGACTCTTATAACTACCCTAACACGATCACCGTTTTCGACAGTTTGGGCAACCCGCATGGTATTAGTATTTTCTTTGTAAAAACAAATGATAACGAATGGCAAGTTTATGCGCGGGATGGGGATGTTGCCGGTGCTAAAGAAGCTTCACTCGGAACCCTGAAATTTGATGGTAACGGTAAAGTCATTGGTAATGATAACCAGTTCACGTTTAACGTTCCTTCACTGAATGGTTCTTTGGCTTCGGATATTACGATTAATTTTAATAACAGCCGGCAACAAAAAATTGATGCTGACAGCGTAACCAAACCTACCCAGAACGGTTATGCTGCTGGTCAGTTTAGTGGCTACCGTATTGAGAACGATGGTAGCGTCGTCGGTACCTATTCCAATCAGCAATCCCAATTGCTTGGGCAGATTGTAATGACTAACTTTGCTAACCCGGAAGGACTGGCAGCACAGGGTGACAACGTGTGGTCAGAAACCGGCGCTTCTGGCAGCCCGGTGGTGGGTACTGCGGGTTCAGGCAATTTTGGTAAATTGCTCAGTAATACATTGGAATCATCCAACGTTGATATGAGTCAGGAACTGGTCAATATGATCGTGACACAGCGCAACTATCAATCCAATGCCCAGACCATTAAAACTCAGGATCAGATCCTGCAAACTCTGGTCAGTTTGCGCTGATAGTTTCAGGATAGCATTATGGATCATGTCATCTATACCGCAATGGGCGGTGCTCGTCAGACACTGGAACATCAGGCGGTGACGGCAAATAACCTGGCAAATGCATCAACGCCGGGTTTTAAGGCACAACTGGCTGCATTGCGGGCGGTTCCTGTTGAAGGGGCTGCTTATAACACCCGTACTTTGGTTGTGGCTTCAACACCGGGCGTTGACCATCGTCAGGGGCCGATGAACTATACCGCGCGTCCGCTGGATGTGGCGATTGGGCAGGGAGGATATCTGGCGGTTCAGCTTGAAGATGGTTCTGAGGCTTATACGCGTAACGGCAGCATTCAGATTTCAGCGGAAGGTCAGTTAACTGTTCAAGGTAACTTGTTGATGAGTGATAATGGCCCGATAGAGGTTCCTCCGCACGCTGAATTAACCTTGGCAGCTGATGGTTCGCTATCTGCATTGGTTGCCGGTGATCCGCCGACACTATTAGGGCAACTTGGTCGATTGAAAATGGTAAAACCAGAGAGCAATCAACTTGTCCGTGGTGATGATGGTCTCTTCCATATGACTGAACAGGCACAAGCGTTACAGGGTGATGTCTTACCTGCCAGCGATGAGGTGAAATTAATGCCCGGTACTCTTGAAGGAAGTAACGTCAACCCGATGGAAAGTATGGTGAGTATGATTGCCAACGCCCGTCGTTTTGAAATGCAGATGAAAGTCATTCATAGCTCAGATGAAAATGCACAACGTGCTAATCAACTGTTATCAATGAGTTGATTTAGATACAGAGGATAAAATCGATGATCCGATCATTATGGATTGCTAAAACAGGGTTGGATGCCCAGCAAACCAATATGGATGTGATTGCCAATAATCTGGCAAACGTCAGCACCAATGGTTTTAAACGCCAGCGTGCCGTTTTTGAAGATCTGCTTTACCAGACCATTCGTCAACCAGGAGCGATGACATCGGAACAAACCCGCTTACCTTCTGGTTTACAGATAGGTACCGGGGTGCGTCCGGTAGCAACAGAACGTATACATAGTCAGGGAAACCTATCTGGAACTAATAACAGTCATAATGTTGCCATTAGAGGGAAGGGTTTCTTTCAGGTTCAGCTACCTGATGGTACCAGTGCTTACACTCGCGACGGTTCATTTCAGGAAGATCCAAATGGGCAGTTGACTACCGCTAGCGGTTTTTTGATATTCCCTACCATTACCATTCCTGATAACGCGACGGATATCGCCATTAGCCGTGATGGTGTTGTCAGTGTGAAAATACAGGGGCAATCGGCACTTCAGCAAGTTGGGCAACTTACCCTGACAACCTTTATCAATGACAGCGGGTTGGAAAGTATGGGTGAAAACCTTTATCTGGAGACCAACAGCTCTGGGGTACCGGCTGAAAATACACCAGGAATAAATGGCGCTGGATTGCTCATACATAAATATGTAGAAACATCTAACGTCAATGTGGCTGAAGAATTGGTCAACATGATTCAGACGCAGCGGGCTTATGAAATAAACAGTAAGGCTGTGTCGACTTCTGATCAGATGCTGCAAAAACTGACTCAGTTGTAACCTAATCATCAATCAGAACCACGGGGGAACGCGATTTCCCCGTTATTCAGAGATAAATTAAGAGTATCGAAGATGGATACAATGGCTGTGGCCGGGATTAGCGTTGTTTGTCATACCCGCAATTTACGGAAAAATGTGACCAATAAATGGCGTTGCAGTATAGCACTGGCGATATTGTCACTTACGGGCTGTGCTTATATCCCGCAAAAACCGCTGGTTGGGGGGGCCACAACCGCAGCACCTTCTGCTGCAACCGCGCCAGTACCTAATGGCGCTATTTTTCAGGTAGTGCAGCCTGTTTATTATGGTTATCAGCCGTTATTTGAAGATCGCCGCCCCCGAAATATTGGCGATACCCTGACGATTACCTTGCAGGAAAATGTCAGCGCCAGTAAAAGTTCTTCCGCCAATGCCAGCCGTAACGGGAAAACGACGTTTTCCGCCGCACTGACACCCCGTTTCCTGAAAGGGTTAATGGGTGGAGATAAAACCGATCTGGAAATGGAGGGTGAGAATACTTTCGGCGGGAAAGGGGGGGCTAATGCCAATAACACGTTCAGAGGTACGATTACCGTGACGGTTGATCAGTTACTGGCAAACGGCAACTTACATGTTATCGGTGAAAAGCAGATTGCCATCAATCAAGGGACAGAATTTATCCGTTTCTCCGGTGTGGTTAACCCACGGACTATCAATGCCAATAATACCGTCAGCTCCAATCAGGTCGCTGATGCCCGCATCGAATATGTGGGTAATGGTTATATCAATGAAGCGCAGAACATGGGTTGGTTACAGCGTTTCTTCTTGAATGTTTCACCGTTTTAAAAGGGGATGGTTATGATAAAACAATTCGCTGTCAGCCTTCTTCTTGTATTGCTGACTCTGATAACAACGACCGCATCGGCGGAACGTATCCGTGATCTCACTACGGTTCAGGGAGTGCGGGAAAATGCGTTGATTGGTTATGGATTGGTTGTTGGATTGGATGGTACCGGTGACCAGACCACACAGACGCCATTTACCACTCAAAGTTTAAGCAATATGTTATCCCAGTTGGGGATTACGGTTCCTCCGGGAACCAATATGCAGTTGAAAAACGTGGCGGCTGTGATGGTAACGGCAAAATTGCCGCCATTTGGCCGTGCCGGACAGAATATTGATGTGGTGGTTTCTTCTCTGGGCAATGCCAAGAGCTTGCGTGGCGGTACTTTGCTGATGACACCACTAAAAGGCATTGATAATCAGATATACGCTCTGGCTCAGGGTAATATTCTGGTTGGCGGTGCGGGCGCCAGTGCCGGTGGTAGCAGTGTGAAAGTGAATCAGCTGGCGGGGGGACGGATTAGCAACGGCGCGGTGATTGAACGTGAATTACCGACACAGTTTGGCGAGAATGGCATACTTAATCTTCAGTTAAATAACGAAGATTTTTCCCTGGCACAGCAAATCAGCGAGGTGATCAATCGTATGCGCGGAGCGGGGACAGCAACGCCGTTGGATGCCCGCACGGTGCAATTACGTATGCCGAGGGAGAAGAGCGAGCAGGTTAAATTCCTTTCACATGTGCAGAACCTGACTGTCCGTGTTGATGTGGGTGATGCCAAAGTGATTATTAACTCCCGCACCGGCTCAGTGGTGATGAATCGCAACGTTATGCTGGATAGTTGTGCCATTGCTCAGGGAAATCTTTCTGTCACTGTTGATAATCCGGTTGTTGTTAATCAGCCAAATACCCCATTCGCAGGTGGTGCGACCGTTGTCACCCGTAATCCCAGTGTGGCTGTCCGTGAACAAGGTGGTGCGTTGCAGAAGGTTAACGCCAGCGCGAGTTTGAATAGTGTTATTCAGGCATTGAATGCATTGGGTGCTACACCGAATGATTTAATGTCAATCTTACAGGCAATGGAAAGTGCGGGTTGTCTGCGGGCGAAACTGGAGATCATCTGATGAGTGATTTTTCAACCCTGTCCGGCGCTGCTTATGACGTACAATCGGTTAACGCGCTGAAATCCAGTTTGGCGAAAGATTCACAACAAGGGCTACGGCAGGTAGCCCAACAAATGGAAGGCATCTTTGTTGAGATGATGCTGAAAAGTATGCGTTCGGCGCTGCCTAAAGATGGCATGCTGAGCAGTGAACAGACACGTCTTTATACTTCGATGTACGATCAGCAAATTGCCCAGAATCTGTCTCAGAAGGGGCTGGGTTTTGCCGATATGATGCTAAAACAGCTTTCTAACGCCAATACCGCGCCTAGGGAAATGGCGGGGAAAATGCCCATGACAGTGGATAGCGACGTTTTGCAAACATTGCCAAGACAGGCGCTTGAGCAATTTATCCGCCGGACGGTGTCGAAACCGGAGACGGTGCCTAAGCCGTTACCGTTGAACAGTACCAACTTTGTTTCTGCGCTCTCCGTTCCCGCTCAAATAGCCAGCCAACGCAGTGGTATTCCTCATTTGCTGATTATCGCTCAGGCAGCGCTGGAATCGGGCTGGGGGCAAAGGGAAATCCTGACTGCCGACGGTAAGCCAAGCCATAATCTGTTTGGTATTAAAGCGGGTAAAGGTTGGAAAGGGCCGGTAACCAATATCTTGACGACGGAATATATTAACGGCGAACCACAGAAAATGAAGGATAACTTCCGTGTTTATGGTTCTTACGTGGAAGCGATTACCGATTACGTCAAGTTACTGACAGAAAGCCCCCGTTACGCCAACGTTGCCAGTTCGGTTACGCCGGAGCAGGGGGCTTATTCTCTGCAACAGGCGGGCTATGCAACCGATCCTGGCTATGCGAAAAAACTGGTCTCGGTTATTCAACAGCTGAAAGGTGTCGGAGAGCAGGCGGTGAAAGCGTATACCCACGATTTAAGTAAACTGTTCTGATCCACATTTTGCTCAAGTTTTATTGAGTTCAGCCGATAAATTATAACAGTTCAGACACTGTTTTTACCTATCTGAAGGGTTGTTTGCCGCCGCCAGCGGAGACATAACTAAAACTCAAAAGGATCTACTGATGTCCAACAGTCTTATTAATACCGCGATGAGCGGCCTTCAGGCTGCTCAGATTGCTCTGGGAACAGTGAGTAATAACGTCACAAACGCCCGTGTTCCCGGTTATAACCGGCAATCAACAGTGATAAATCAAAATGGTGGTACGATGACATCCATTGGCTTTATGGGAAATGGTGTTACTGTCACCAGTATTAACCGCCAATATAATGAATTCATTAATAACCAGCTTTCTGCTTCTCAGGCAAAACAAGGTGCATTAACCACTTATTCCCAGCAAATTTCCCAGATTGATAATTTGCTGGCAGATAAAGCGAATAGCCTTTCAAACACCATTGATGACTTCTTTACCAGTTTAGGCAATGTCATCAGTAATGCTGAAGATGATGCCGCCAGAACGACAACTATTGGTAATGCAAAGGGGCTGGTAAACCAGTTGAAGAGTGCAGATACCTTCCTGCGTAATATGGAAAACAACATCAACAAAGGAATAACTGACAGCGTTGATTCCATCAATAACTTGACCCAGCAAATTGCCAAACTGAATGGTGAAATTACCCGAATGAAAGGCGGTAGTAATGCTGAACCAAACGCATTACTGGATCAGCGGGATCAATTGGTCAATGAGCTGAATAAGCTGGTCGGCGTGAGTGTGACTCAGCAGGATGGCGGTTCTTATAATGTAACTTTTGCGGGTGGATTGACGCTGGTTCAGGGGACAACCGCATACAAAGTAGACGCTGTTTCATCCAATGCGAATAGTAGCCGCATCACGCTGGGTTATGATCGTGGTTTTGGTGACGTGGTTGAGATTAATGAAAAATTCATTAATCAAGGTGAATTAAGTGGCACATTACGGGCGCGTAGTGAAGTGCTGGATAATTCCCGTAATCAATTAAACCAATTAGCCTTGGTATTGGGCGATCAATTTAATCAGGTTCACCGTTCTGGTTTTGATTTGAAAGGTGAACCGGGTAAGGATTTCTTCACATTTAATAACCCGGATGTGATTTCCAACAGCAAAAATAAAGGTTCTGCCGATTTCAAAGTGGAATATGCAGATACCTCGGTAGTAAAAGCCAGTGATTACCATATCAGCTACGATGGCGCTAATTGGAAAATACAACGTGCCTCTGATAAAGCAGATATTTCTGCCAAAGTGACGGGCAATACACTGGAATTTGATGGACTGAAAGTTGAAATTAATTCAACCAATGCACAAGCAAATGACCAATACACACTAAAAGCGGTCAGTGGTGTTATTGGCGGCATGGAAGTTAATGTTAAAGACGCATCACAATTTGCTGCTGCCGGTACGAAAGACTCCGGGCCAAGTGATAACGTCAATGTAAAAAAACTCGCTGAATTGCAGAGCAAAAAACTGGTCGATGGTAAAGCCTCATTTTCCGGCGCTTATGCTTCGATGGTCAGTACGATTGGTAACCAGACCAACACTGCCAATGTTGATTTAAAAACTCAGAACAATATTACTAAGCAGCTTTATGCTGAACAGCAAGCTGTTTCTGGTGTCAATATGGATGAAGAGTACGGCGCGTTGCAGAGTTTGCAGCAATATTATCTGGCGAACGCGCAAGTGGTCCAGACCGCCTCAACGCTGTTTAATGCCATTTTAGATATCCGTCGCTGATAAACGTGGCACTTATTAAAAATAGCCTGAGGATACTCAGATATCCTGGGTATTTAGCTAACTATTTGAAAGGAATGATATCGTGCGTGTAAGTACCAATATATTATACGACCAGAAAATGATTGGTATCACTTTGGCCCAGTCAAAATGGATGCAGCAGGGAGCACAGTTATCCAGTGGTCAGAGAGTGATAAACCCATCAGATGATCCCATAGCCGCGTCTCAGGGCGTGATGGTTGCTCAGGCTGAATCTCAGAATCAGCAATATATGACGGCCCGTTCATTTGCCAAAAATGCGATTTCTATGCAATTAAGCGTCGTATCCAAATCCGTTGGTGTCGTACAAAATGTTAGTGAAAGCCTTGTCGCCACAGTAAACGGTATATTGAGTGATGAAGACCGTAACTCGCTGGCTATCCAACTGGAAGGTTTTAAAGAACAACTGGTTAATCTGGGTAATTCGACCGATGGTAATGGCCGCTATATTTTTGCCGGCTATAAAACGGATGTAAAACCTTTTGATGAGAATAAAAGCGGTGTAGTCAGTTACAACGGGGGCTATGAGGAAATGACTCAGAAAGTGGATAGCAACCGTTCTATGATTATCGGGCATACCGGGGAGCAGGTATTTCTCTCTTCTACCAGTAACCCGGAAAAAGAGCCGGATGGCAGCCCTAGCGAATCGGATATATTCAAAACCATTGACATGGCGATTCGGTCATTAAGAACACCACTTAAAGGGGCAGATCAAGAAACCCGTGATGATGCGCTGGAATTGCTGAATAAGGCAAACCGTGGTGCCCGTAATGCGTTGAATAATATTTCTTCTGTGGAATCAGTATTGGGTTTACAACTGAAAGAAATTGAAGAACTAAACAGCTTGGGCGCAGAACGTAGCCTGGCAAATAAAAGCCGTTTGAGTGAATTAGTCGATGTGGAATGGAACTCGACGATTTCTAATTATTATCAGCAACAAGCTGCGCTTCAGGCATCATATAAGACATTTACCGATATGAAAGGCATGTCGTTGTTTGAGATGTATCGTTAATTCTATTTCCTTGCTTATCTCTTGCTAATTAATCGCTGGTTTAGGCCAGCGATTGTTTTCAGTTACGTATCCCAGATAATTACTTATTTGGCAGGGCGATATATGTAGAAGTGCTAAAGGTTTTCTACTGTGTTTTATCGCAGGTTCAGGTCAGCGATTCTGTTTAATCGCATTCGCATTGAGGCGGTTAATTCTAACGCATTAAATTCCTTATCGTTATTTGTGATATTCCGCAAAAAATCTTTAATTTGACCAGAATAAAATTTCGTTATTAAAAGAAAATAAGTGCATTATTCCTTCCCTTTTCTATGCTCCCGTTCATATGTTAAACAATCAAACCGACAGGGTGCTGATAATTTCAGGCAGAAATATGAAGTCAATGCCCTGTCCAACAAGGGTAGAGAAAAGTTTAGCCCGTGGCTTTGCCGGTCAAATACATTCGGTCATCATTTAAATTGATGAAATTAGGTTTTATCCCCCCAACTAAACGGCCAATAAGATAATTAATATGACTGAACAAACTATTTCACCCCGTGCCGGCGTTGCCTGTATGACCTGTAACAACCCGGATCCCTGCATCTACAAAATAAGCGTCACTTTTGGTCAACATACTCAAGTCTGGCCTGAAAAGCCGGCGATTAAAATGGACCTGATTGATCATGGCAAAGGACAAAAAGGCACAATACACATTGAAGATAAATGTCATAACGCCCCGAAACATCATGCTGTGCTGACCGGGGGACAAAAAGAGGTAACCATAGCGTTTAATACGCCTCAAGCGGTCACGTTATTCTATCAAGATAAGTCAGAAGACACGGAAATTGAAAATGGTTTGCAAAGTGTCTGGTCGTATCTGTCTAATCTTGCCAACCCGACGGATATGTACAGTGATCCCCACTATTATCAGTTAATAACGCAGGGATGTATCAGTGCGCAAAAATACGTGACGATGGCGGTTTACCCCTCAGTCAGTTTTATGGCCTCCGTCGGATTCAGCTTTGATTTTTCTCATGGTCAACGGTCAATGAAGGAACGGCGTGATGAACAGGCAAAAGCGCGTAATACCATGGAAAATGTTAAACCTAAAAATGGGAATAAACTGCGTGCAGGGTGGACCGTCAATACGGATGAATTTTATATTTCCAGAGAGACGGCACTTCATGTTGAGTATGCGTTAACTGTTCAGGATATAGATTATTCGGCCAAATTTGCCGAAGTTAACAAGGTCAGGAAAACCCGGCAGAGTTTAGACGCCATCAAGCGGGTGGAAAAACTGTTAGGTTATACAAAAAAATACCTGGTGCCTGATCCTGACTCAAACGGTAAAGGGACCCGTCACTACCAGCTGTTTGACCTGAATATAAATCCCATCAATATCGGTCTGGCTTATGCTTATGACCGCACCACCTCAGTCGATGACAGTAGCCATTTTTTAGGCTTCAGTGCCACCCCTTTTATGGGCATGAGCGCAAAGCTGGATCTCATTCAACTCGGTGCCGCGTATTGCAAAATAGACAGTATTGTCGCCAAATTCAGGGAAGCGCTGGCACGCAGAAATGCGAAGGATGAAAATTACTTAGAGCTTGAATGTTGCATTATTTTGACCTGTAACCTGTCCTTTCAGCTCGGTGCGGCCTATAAACAAAAGCAATGGACTTTCGATGCCGGTGATAAGAATGATCTGAAATTGAGTCTGGCAGGGAAAATAAACGCGGCCTTTAAAACCCATATTATGATCATGGAAATTGCGATGAGTGCTGACGGGGTTATAAAAACGGCGGCCGGTTTTAAACTCGATCAACATGATGGGGGGATTGATCTCGCCGGGTATCATGATGGGATTGTTGCGGAGATTGAGGTGGCTGCGGATATGAAGGCAGATAGACAGAAAAAATCCATGGTTAAAATCAAAAAGAAGTGGAAATGGATTATTGCAGATCCGTTAAAAGTCAGTGAATCCCCATTAAGAATTAATTTGATAGGAGAAGAACGGCCTGTTGTTCAGCCGGAAATAGTCCCGGGAGCTGAAACTGCATCGTGGGAAATGAGTTATGACCCTAACTCTAAACCTAAGCTGGATAAAATCCCATTTATCAATGCGGGATTCCCAGGAAGGTAAGCAAGAGTAAAAGGATAAAAAATGAAATTAAAACTGTTA
Organism: Photorhabdus sp. RM322S; assembly: GCF_042879395.1. Taxonomy (NCBI): domain Bacteria; kingdom Pseudomonadati; phylum Pseudomonadota; class Gammaproteobacteria; order Enterobacterales; family Morganellaceae; genus Photorhabdus; species Photorhabdus sp. RM322S. The sequence continues at coordinate 104,210 of NZ_JBHFKW010000001.1, read as the reverse complement.
TTACTGTTATCAGGAGTGATTTTTATGTTAAGTGCTCAAGCAAATGAACCGAGGCTATATATTCGCAGTTTATTTGATATCCAATATGCCTTTTGTGCCATTAAAACTAATGATGTACTGGGAATGGATAATCGAGATTCGGCCCGGGAAGGACGGGGATTTGGTAGCGCCAGCACAGCTTCCATGTTGTTAATGGCTAATGGCGAAAACGAAATCAGTTTGGAATTCGGGGCATTGGACTGGTTTGCATCAGATGAAGTGTCAGATAAAGCCCGCGCTCACTTTAATCCTGAAGCGAAATGCAAGCTGGAACTGACCGCTATGCGAGGTAAAAAGAGTGAAGTGCTGACGGCAATTGAAGTGGCAATGGATAAAAACGGCCAACCGGTGGCAACCACACCAATGAATGAAACTAAATATGCCGCTATCAGTACGCCGGTTGTGCGCCATGTGATACAGGCAGACAATGTAGAAGCTGGGCATATAGAGAAAAAATACTTTGATCCCAAAGAATTTCCACCCAATATGACTTTATACCGGTTTAGCCGTAGCGTAAAAATCAGCGGCTTGCCTGATTGGGAATGGGTGAAGGCAACGCCCTACACGGATACGTCTGAACAACGTCAGCAACTGCAACGGGCTTATATGGCGGTCTGGAAAACCTATAATACCAAAGATATAAATACCATCCGGGAACAACAAAAAACGGCGCTCAAAGCTTGGGCTTGGGCCACTGGTGAAAGTGAAGAGAGTATTTTCACTAGTAAACCAATTTACAGTAATATCAAAGCAAAAAACTTCAAAATGATACCGATTAATTGGGATGACTACCGAGTTAAAATAATGAATCAGGGCAGGATGGTTAAATTGGTGAATAAATCAGATCCTGAGAGTTCCCCAATATCTTATTATTACGTTGATGATGAAGATGGGGAAACAGTTCTGGCTACTACCACACCAATCTTCTCATTAATTAACGGCTGTTTTGTCCAAGTGATTTAATTAATAGTATCGGGTTCTTAGCCCGATATTCTTTCTTGATGGGTAATGTGGTAAAAATTGGTGATACTGGTAAAGAATCTCATCATTGTGGCACCACACTAATTAGATAATTAAAGGGTGAAAAAATGAAATTTAAGTGATTCATTATCACCTTGGTTCCAATTTAAAGATTAATTATTTTAACTTCGTGAGATGAGGAGGGAATATGGGTAATGCGGTAAAAATCGGTGATATCGGTACGGCGCATGATGATTGTCAAGCAACGCCGGTTATTTCGGGATCTGCCAGTGTAAAAGCCGATGGTATTCCTCTGGCTCGTCAGGGGGATATTTTGGCACCTCATTCATCCCATTCACGGATAATTGCCGGTGGCTCCAGCACCGTTTTTATTGACGGTAAACCCGCTGCGAGAACCGGTGATGCGGTGAGTTGTGGCGGAATAGTGATTGGTGGTGGCAGTGTCAATATTGGCTAAGGAAAAAACATGCTCTCAGTTAACATGAAAAGTGCCGTTTGCGATTGCAAAATCCCGGCCCCCTGTATTCACAAATTAACCTTAAAAGTGGGTAAACGGGTTTTTATTTATAACCAGATTGAACCGATAGGGGACATTTGGGTGGTTGATGAAGCCGCCGGTATTCCCGTGACGATTTCCCTGGTGGGAAAACGGTGTATGTCTGACAATCCACACTGCCCGAAAGCGATTTTTTATAGCCCGGATAATCCGGTGTTTCAGTTTCATGAATTGGCTAAAAACCCGATAAAGGGGCCGGGCACCGAGGATGAAATCTGTTTTTCCCGCCACACCATACCGGTCGATCCGATAGAACATGATCCGCTGGGCTTTATTGCATCGTCCCTGTTTCAGCCAGGGGAGCTGAGTCATTTGCCCCATACCGATTATATTCTTGAGTTGACGCAATGCTACGGTCAGCCTTTTGTCACGCGTTCATTTCCATTGGCGGATGCTAAGGTGAAGGCGTTGTTATTGGGCCCGGTTGATGCGTTTTACACGACAATCCATGTTTTGCCGCAATATGAATGGACGCTGGATATGACGATAGGGGCAGAGCAGGCAGTCCGGGAAAGAAGTGTGGCGGAAAGAAAAGCGGAGACGCTTGCGGCGAGGAAGCAAGTCAATCCGCAGGCGAAAAGGCCGGGTGAAAACTGGCATAAACGCACCGCCGGTTATGCATTAACGGATACGTTAACTATCGAAGGGCGTTTTGCTTACACCCTGGGCCCCTATTCCCGCACCTTTACGCATGAGTTGGAAGAGGAATTTAAAACAAAACGCAAGAAACTGGGGTTAGTGAATAAAGGGCTTCAGGCGGTTGATACGCTGCAAAAACTGTTTTCCAGTGAAGGCAGCCAGGAAATAAAACTGCTGGAAATGGAAATCCAGACACCGGAAATCACGTTAAGCGGCGGCAGTAAACTGGTAAATGCGACGCAGGGTAATGAGGCCTATTTTGAGCAGGCGATTTCGGTGGAATTAGCGCCGTTGATAGGTATCAAAATGCGGCTGGATTTAATTCAGGCGTTTGCCACGGAATTCGGTGTTGAGAAATTAATAGCCGTAATTCGTGAGCAGGGGTTAAAAGGAAAGGCGGCGGTAGACGAAGGGCGGGACGGCGCTTATCTGGGGGCGCAATTAGATATGGTACTGGAAGGGGCGTTAAATCTGTCGTTTAAATATGCCAGCAATGAAGAGCGGGAGATGGAATTCCAGTTGGGGGATATGGTCAAAGGTACGTTGGCGATTAGTGCGGAAACGAATATTCAGGCGGGCTTTAAATATTATCTGGTGGAAGGGTATTTTAAAGCCGGTGCAGATATTGAAGCAGAAGGGTGTTTTGAATTGGATAAGCAGGATAATGGATTATATCTGGTGTTTTTCCATGAGGGGATTGTTGCCAGTTATTATGTGGAGTATGGAATGGGGAGCAAGCCACCTAAAAATAATGGCAGGTCTATTAGACAAGGAAGTAAAGTGGATAACAAGAAGCAAAAAAAATGGGAGATATATCCGAAGTTACCGAAAGAAAAATCGATATACAAACTGAGGCTATCACAATGAAGAAAGTGTTTTTGTTTTTTATGGCCTTATTTTCATTATCAGCTTATGGGGAAAATACAATGGATAAAGTTAAATATATTGCTTATTTAGAAACAAATCAGGCATTTTGTGTACTTACAATCAATGGGATCTACACTTTAAGTAATTTGGGTTCGATTAGCGGTACTATATCAACGGGTTACAATGTTGCAGTGATATTACAAAACGGTAAAAACATTATCAGCCTTGATATGGGACCATTAAGTGCCCGGGATGATAAATATGTTTATCAAGAAAAAGATGCAGAATGCAAGGTCCGATTGGTGAGAGTGACCCCCTACGATTCCGATGAAATCACGAATATTATTACCAGAGTGGCAGATAAGAACGGTACATTGGAACCTAGTAGCACGAAGTCGGTTAATTTTAATATTGATACTGCACAATTCAGTAAAATTACGACGAAAGAATACCCGAATGAATTCTATTATCACACAGAACGGACAGTGACATTAAATGATCTGCCAGCCTGGGCCTGGACGATGGCTACCCCATTGCCGGAGACAGCGACAAGTATTGAACTGGTTAAAAAAGCCTATGAAGATATTTGGCAAATCATGAAAAATAAAGATTTGGGGGCTTTACAATCGGCAGCTAAATTAATGTTATATGAACATGCCCAGGCCAATGACAGTACAGAGCAGAGTTATTTTGATTCTTACGACTTTAAGCGAGATTTTGATAATGGTTATCAGGCAGTACCAATAGATTGGAGTAAATATAAGCTGGTGCGTTATCTGGGGGGGCGGTTATTTCGGTTTGAAATTGATAAAAGCAATAATTCCCCTTTATTGTTTGAAAATAAAAATGATAGCGAAGATGGATTTACATACAGCCCATATTTTTCTTTAATCAATGGAAAAGTGGTTATTTCAAGATAACTATGGCCTTTTTAAAATAACTCAGTATTAACTGTTTCCGGCAGTTAATACTGAGAGGTAAGGAAAAACTATGCTCTCAGTTAACATGAAAAGTGCCGTTTGCGATTGTAAAATCCCGGACCCCTGTATTCATAAATTAACCTTAAAAGTCGGTAAACGGGTTTTTATTTATAACCAGATTGAACCGATAGGGGATATTTGGGTGGTTGATGAAGCCGACGGTATTCCCGTGACGATTTCCCTGGTGGGAAAACGGTGTGTATCTGATAATCCATACTGCCCGAAAGCGATTTTTTATAGCCCGGATAATCCGGTGTTTCAGTTTCATGAATTGGCTAAAAATCCGATAAAGGGGCCGGGTACCGAGGATGAAATCTGTTTTTCCCGCCACACCATACCGGTCGATCCGATAGAACATGATCCGCTGGGCTTTATTGCATCGTCACTGTTTCAGCAGGGGGAGCTGAGCCATTTGCCCCATACCGATTATATTCTTGAACTGACGCAATGCTACGGTCAGCCTTTTGTCACGCGCTCATTCCCATTGGCGGACAATAAGGTGAAGGCGTTGTTACTGGGCCCGGTTGATGCGCTTTACACGACAATTTATGTTTTGCCGCAATATGAATGGACGCTGGATATGACGATAGGGGCGGAGCAGGCAGTCCGGGAAAGAAGTGTGGCGGAAAGAAAAGCGGAGGCGCTTACAGCGAGGAAACAAGTCAATCCGCAGGCGAAAAGGCCGGGTGAAAACTGGCATAAACGCACCGCCGGTTATGAATTAACGGATACGTTAACTATCGAAGGGCGTTTTGCTTACACCCTGGGCCCCTATTCCCGCACCTTTACGCATGAGTTGGAAGAGGAGTTTAAAACAAAACGCAAGAAACTGGGGTTAGTGAATAAAGGGCTTCAGGCGGTTGATACGCTGCAAAAACTGTTTTCCAGTGAAGGCAGCCAGGAAATAAAACTGCTGGAAATGGAAATCCAGACACCGGAAATCACGTTAAGCGGCGGCAGTAAACTGGTAAATGCGACGCAGGGTAATGAGGCCTATTTTGAGCAGGCGATTTCGGTGGAATTAGCACCGTTGATAGGTATCAAAATGCGCCTGGATTTAATTCAGGCGTTTGCCACGGAATTCGGTGTTGAGAAATTAATTGCGCTTATTCGTGAGCAGGGGTTAAAAGGAAAGGCGGCGGTAGACGAAGGGCGGGACGGCGCTTATCTGGGGGCGCAATTAGATATGGTACTGGAAGGGGCGTTAAATCTGTCGTTTAAATATGTCAGCAATAAAGAGCGGGAGATGGAATTCCAGTTGGGGGATATGGTCAAGGGTACGTTGGCGATTAGTGCGGAAACGAATATTCAGGCGGGTTTTAAATATTATCTGGTGGAAGGGTATTTTAAAGCCGGTGCAGATATTGAAGCAGAAGGGTGTTTTGAATTGGATAAGCAGGATAATGGATTATATCTGGTGTTTTTCCATGAGGGGATTGTTGCCAGTTATTATGTGGAGTATGGGATGGGGAAAGGTATAAATGAAAATAAAAATAGTGGCTTTAATCCACAGAGCAAAGTAGATACCGAGAAGCAGAAGAAATGGGAAATATATCCAAAACTGCCGAAGGAAAAATCAACATACAAACTGAGGCTATCGCAATGAAAAGAGTTTTCTTGTTTTTTATGGCCTTGTTTACACTATCAGCTTATGGAGAAAATACTATGGATAAAATTAAATATATTAGCTACTTAGAAACTAAAAGGGTACTTTGTAGACTTAAAGTTAATGGAGTTATTACGTTAGATAATTTTAATTCTATATCAGGTACTGTATCGACTGGGTATAATATTGTACCATTGTTACAAAATGGCAAAAACGTTCTCAGTCTTGATATGGGGCCATTAAGTGTACGGGATAATAAATATATTTATAAAGAAAAAGATGCGGAATGTAAAATTCGATTGGTGAGGATGACTCCCTATGATTCCAATGAAATTACTAATATTATCACTAAGGTAGCAGATAAAGATGGAATATTAAAACCTAATAGTATGAAGTCTATTAATTTTAATATTGATACTGCACAATTTAGTAGAATTAGGACGAAAGAATACCCGGATGAATTTTACTATCATACAGAGCGAACAGTGACATTAAATGATCTGCCTGTCTGGGCTTGGACTATGGCTACGCCTTTGCCAGAGACTGTGGCAAGTACTGAACTGGTTAAAAAAGCCTATGCAGATATTTGGCAAATGTTGAAAAACCAGGACCTAACGGCACTGAAAACAGCTTATCAGTTAACGTTGCATGAGGAATCCCAGGCCAATGACAGTACAGAACAAATCCATTTTGACTCATTGGATTTTAAACATTACTTTGATAAGGGTTATCAGGCAGTGCCGATAAACTGGAGTAAATATAAACTGGTGCGCTATATGGGAGGACGATTATTCCGATTTGAAGTTAAAGATGGGATACAGTCTCCACTATTAATTAGGGATAAAAATGGTGAAAATGGATTTACATTTAACCCGTTGTTCTCTTTAATCAATGGAAAAGTGGTTATTTCAAGATAGTTATGGTTTGTTTTAAATAACGTTTCATAATTCTGCTACACATAGCCATCTTCAACCCGTTGTTATACATAGGATTATGAGTGGTATAAGATGTAGCACTATTTTGGAATCTTATTTAACTAACTCAGTATTAACTGTTTCCGGCAGTTAATACTGAGAGGTAAGGAAAAACTATGCTCTCAGTTAACATGAAAAGTGCCGTTTGCGATTGTAAAATCCCGGACCCCTGTATTCACAAATTAACCTTAAAAGTCGGTAAACGGGTTTTTATTTATAACCAGATTGAACCGATTGGTGATATTTGGGTGGTTGATGAAGCCGACGGTATTCCCGTGACGATTTCCCTGGTGGGAAAACGGTGTGTATCTGATAATCCACACTGCCCGAAAGCGATTTTTTATAGCCCGGATAACCCGGTGTTTCAGTTTCATGAGTTGGCTAAAAACCCGATAAAGGGGCCGGGCACCGAGGATGAAATCTGTTTTTCCCGCCACACCATACCGGTCGATCCGATAGAAAATGATCCGCTGGGTTTTATTGTATCGTCACTGTTTCAGCCAAGGGATCTGAGCCATTTGCCCCATACCGATTATATTCTTGAGCTGACGCAATAATTGTCATCGGCTTTATTCTCTGATTTTGGTATTTTATTTTGCGATAATTATCAGGACATAAATAAAGCCTTTTTTCTATCTAAAATAACAGGTTGGCGCTAAATATCCTGTTTATGAACGAATGCTAATCATATCTACTTTTTATCTTTACTGTCGCTGTTTTACCAGCAGTTTTAATAAATCACCATCCTTTATTTTGTCTTCATAAATCAACAAGTAAATAGCTTGATGATGTAAAAATATCCCTTTCTATTTTTTTCAATAATCAATCCTTTTTTCAGAGCTTAAATCCTGCCAGATTAACCATTTTATCTCTTTTTTATTGCGTTATTTTTACGATTTTCTTCATAAAATAACCAGTGGGAAAGCACTTTAATCCCCATCTATTTGGGTAATATTGTTTTACATGCAGATTTATTTTCAACTCACTATTAATGGTTAATGATTTCCGATTAAATGCTATTAACTCTCCTTATGAAATATTTTACCAAGTTAAATTTGCCCTTGATATAAAAATTTAATACTTCTGTATTTGCACTTTTAAATGATTATGGCAGGTTAGGTAAATGTAAAATAAATGAAGTATAAAACCGCTGATAAATAAATTAATATGGCAGGAAAAAAGTTAAATCCTACCCTGGGTTTTATGACAGGTAGGTTTTAATCTGTTATTAAAAGTCATTCTTTTAATTTATGGTTTTAATCGGTATAACGTTTTTACCATTTTTAATACCTGATTTTTGTGAAGTTTAATCATCATCGGTTATTGTATTTTACCTTTTAATCAACGCTAATCATATCCGATTTTTATCTTTATTGACGTTGTTTTACCAGAAATTTTAATAAATCACCCCCTTTATTTTGTCTTCATAAATCAGCCAGTAAATAGCCTGATGAGATAAAAATATCCCTTTCTGTTTTTTCCAATAATCAATATTTTTTTCAGGGCTTAAATCCTGCCAAATTAACCGTTTTATCCCTTTTTTTATTTCTTTTCAGATCCCTGCTAATGGTTAATGGATTTCGATTAAGTGATTCAACAATGAAGCGTGATGAACATGTTTAACCTGCCATAATCATTTAAAAATGAGAATACAAAGGTATTAAGGGTTTTATATCAAGGACAGATTTAATTCAATAAATGCAACTTTTTAAAAGGAGAGTTAATTGCATTTACTCTACGAATCCAAGATCCTCTAATTTAGAGAATTGCTCCATTAACGGCTGACCAATGATAAGGTTGCAATTCACGTATTGTTTTAAATAATAACGCGTTTTTATCATTAGTCACAGCCACTTTAACTGAACCACCCCAATGAACCAAACGTTCTTGACATATTCCGCAGGGTGTCAAAATGATATATTCACAACCGGCATCCTCACGACAGAGACATAAGGAGTGTGTGACCGCTTCATTAAGTTTATGTGCCTCCAAATAGGCACCTACTTCCATACAAAGGGATAATGCGTCATTTTTGGTATCAGGCGCAATACTGGTTAAAATCTTACCCGACTCTGTCCGTACTGCGGCTGCGCCACCCCATCCCTTTGGATATCGTTTTTCAATTAAGCTAATCGCGGCGTTATATAACTCTTGTTCTATATTCATTAATTTACTGTTCCTGCACCATTAACCTATTTTATTTTTCTGTGTTAATAATATCTTTGAAAAATAAGGTTTTAGTCGTTGTTAAAAATCTATTATATAGATAAAATGCGCTTTTCTCTTATGTATTGATAAAATTTTACAGCATTAAATAATACGATTTATACAGTATATAATACTTATGGTTTTTTTAGACCGATTTTGGTTCGAAAAAACATTTTTAAATAACCATGCCACTGATAATTATCGCCAGCCGATTAAACAATTCACTGAACATATGCTCAGAAAATGGTGCCAGCATGGGGATTAAAAGTGTCAGTACCAGGATACCGGTAGTGAGTGTTAGCGGAAAACCGACCACAAAGATGGAGAGTTGTGGTGTCATACGGTTTAAGATCCCCAATGAGAAATTCAGCGTTAATAGCAGAGTGATTAATGGTAGAGCCAGCATCATGCCGTTGATAAATATCATGCTGGCGCTTTGTGCCAAGAGCCAAAATCCTTGAGCACTGAGTTGCAATGGCTGTACTGGTATAACCTGGAATGTATCCGCCAGAACGGATAATAGCCACAGATGACCGTCAAAAGCCAGAAATAGCAGTAAAGTCAAAAGGTTAAAGATACGCGCCAGAATGGGCATATTAGGGCCGCCGGAAGGGTCAAAAAAGGTGGCGAATGAGAGGCCCATTTGTAAGCCAATGATTTCACCTGCATGACGCACCGCAGCAAAAGCTATTTGCATGGTCAGGCCGAGTGATGCGCCAATCAGGATTTGCTGGATCATCACCCAAAATCCGGCGACAGAGAAAATAGGCACTTGCGCAGGTTGCAGGTTTGGCATTAAGAGCAGCGTTACCATCACTGCTAACCCGATCCGAACTTTTTTAGGGGCCTGTTTTTCACTGAATAATGGCGCGGTACTGAACAGCGCAAGGACCCGGACCAGCGGCCAGAAAAATTCACTGATAAACTGGATCAGCATTTCACTGTCAAAAGAGATCATAATCAGCCGATTATCACGGGTATGCTGCTGTAGAGTCCACGCATGTAGTCCAAAAATAGATTCAGCATCCAGGGACCTGCGATAACTGTAGTGACAAATACCGCCAGAATTTTGGGGATAAATGACAGCGTCATTTCGTTAACCTGTGTCGCGGCTTGTAATAAGCTGACAATTAAACCGCATAATAAAGCAGATAAAAGCAGCGGTGCAGCCAGCGCCAGTGCGACTTTCATTGCTTCTGTGCCCAATGCCATTACTGATTCAGGAGTCATAATGTTTGTCTCTTTTTCAGGTCAACCATAAAAACTTTGTGCCAAAGAACCCAGCAATAATTGCCAACCATCAACCAATACAAACAACATAAGTTTAAAGGGCAACGAAATTGTCGCGGGTGGTACCATCATCATCCCCAGCGCCATTAAAACACTGGCAACCACCAGGTCGATAATCAGAAAGGGGATGAACAGGGTAAAACCAATCTGGAACGCGGTTTTTAGCTCACTGGTAATAAATGCCGGCATCAGTACCCGCATAGGAACTGAGTCTGCGGTTTCAAAAGGGGGCTGGTCAGCAAGACGGGCAAACAACGCTAAATCGTTTTCCCTTGTTTGACGTAACATAAATTGCCGTAATGGCTTGGCGCCATTTTCTAAAGCGGTTTCCAGACTGATTTTATCTTCACTGAAAGGCAGATAAGCATCCTGATAAACTTTATCGAAAACCGGCGACATAATAAAAAAGGTCATAAATAGTGTCAGCCCCAGTAAAACCTGATTGGGCGGAGCCGATGGGGTGCCTAATGCATTACGCAGTAAACCCAACACAATAATAATGCGGGTAAAACTGGTCATCATGAGTAAAGCCGCAGGAATGAAACCCAGCGCGGTAATAAACACTAATGTTTGAACCGGCAGGGACCAGCTTTGTCCGCCATTAGCCAGCGGTTGGCTGATAATCCCCGGCAGCTGTGCCGCGACATCCATGGGTAAAATCAGCGCAGTGAGTGCCATTGCCAGGCGGCATGATAATGGGAATTTATTGCCCGTCATAAAGAAAGAACTACTTTTTTTCATCGGCCTTGCCTTGTCGCATCAGGGTATTTTTGAGAATCTGACCAAACAGTGCCGGTTTTATGGGGTGTCCTTCGGGGTTATCACTGTTGGATTCAGGTATTGGCATCTGATGTAACAAATTAATTTGCTGGGCAGTAACACCTAATACTAACCAGTCATTTTCAACCTCCACAATGACGACACGTTCACGTTGCCCAAGTGAACAACTGGCTTTGATACTGAGTTGTTGCTGTGTTTTTCCTTTGCCGGAAACCAGCCCCATACGGCGTATCAACCAAGTGAGGGTGAAAATTAACAGTAAAACACCGGCTAACGCGCTACTGACTTGTATCAGTGTCTGACCTGCGGAAAGTGGTGCGGCAGTGGCGACCTGCGTAACCGCCTGGGTTTGCGCGACAGGTTCTGTCGCGCCATGATGAAGAGAAGGCTGGAAAGCCATATTAGCGACTCAGTCGACGCATACGTTCAGAAGGGGTGATGATATCGGTGATACGGATGCCGTATTTATCCGATACAACCACAACTTCACCCTGCGCAATCAGGTAGCCGTTGATTAAAATATCCAACGGTTCCCCGGCAAGGCCATCAAGAGAGACAACGGAGCCTTGAGATAATCTCAGCAGTTGTTTGATTGTCATTTTTGTCCGGCCCAGTTCGACGGATAATTTGACCGGAATATCCAGAATCAGGTCGATATCCGATAAATGAGCCAGTGCATCCTGAGGCTCCAGAGATTCAAATATTGCCGCGCTATTGTCAGAGGTTTGTTGTTGCGCGGCCTGTTGTTCCAGCGCTTCTGCCCACATATCTTCGGCAGACCCGGTTGAAGCGGTATCTGTGGGTTGTTTAGCGTCACTCATTGGGCTGTTCCTCATCCAGAGCATTTAAAACAGGGTTAATAAGGTGTTCGACACGCAGGGCGTATTGCCCGTTTAATGTTCCGTATTGACTGGTGAGCACCGGCACACCATCGACGTGAACGATCAAGCGTTCGGGTTTATCAATAGGTAATATATCGCCCGGTTGAAGTTGCAAAATTTTTGACAGCCTCAGCGGGATATCAACAAAGTTAGCGACCAATTCCAGCTCTGAATGCTGAACCTGTTTTACCAGGCTTTCCCGCCACAGGCTGTCTTCCTGCCGGACATTTTCCAATGGTGGATTGGTCAGGCGTTCCCGCAGGGGTTCGATCATGGCAAACGGAATACAGATGTTAAACTCACCACTCAACGCGCCAATTTCCACCTGAAACGGTGTCGTAACTACAATATCGTTCGGTGATGTCGTGATGTTGGTGAATTTCACCTGCATTTCAGAGCGGATATATTCCACTTCAATTTTGAAAATGGAATCCCAGGCATCACGGTAGGAATCCAGCGCCATACGTAACATCCGGTTAATCACCCGTTGTTCCGTATTGGTGAATTCACGGCCTTCTACTTTGGTCGGGAAACGTCCATCACCACCAAACAGGTTATCTACCGCGATGTAAACCAGGCTGGGGGCAAATGCAAACAGTGCGGTTCCTCTCAACGGTTTCAGGTGAACGAGGTTAAGGTTGGTCGGCACCGCCAGGTTACGGGCGAATTCGTGATAAGGCTGAATTTTTATTGCTCCGACGGTAATGTCAGGACTACGGCGGAGCATGTTGAACAACCCCATCCTAAAATGACGGGCAAAACGTTCGTTAATAATTTCCAGTGCTTGCAGACGTTCCCGAACAACACGGCGTTGGGTATTGGGATCGTAAGGGCGAACCTCGTTTTCCCCAGACGCGGTGTTTTCTGCGTCGTCAATGGCACTGTCGCCATTGAGCAGAGCATCAATCTCGGCTTGTGAAAGAATATTGTCACTCATGGTGATTATCGCAGAATAAACGTGGTAAACAGCACATCGGTGATGACCTGATCCGGCTCACCGGGTACCAATGTTGGGCGCAGCGTTTGCTTGATATCGTTCATCAGACGCAATTTGCCGCTGTCGTGAGCCAGATCCGCTGATTTCTGGCGTGATAGTAATAACAACATACGGCTACGAACTTCCGGCAGATACTCATGGAAGCGCTTGCGGGTTTTTTCATCGGTTAAACGTAAGGTCACGCCGATATAGAGCACACGGTCAAAGTGATCTTCATTGTCAATCAGATTGACGGTGAAAGGTTCCAGAGTCATAAATACAGGGACTTCTATGATTCGGGGTGCTTTAGAGTTACTCTCTTTTGCCTGCTTAAATGTCCACCAACTGTATCCTCCGATGGCGGCACCGATAACGGCAATCAGTACTAACAGTATCATCCAAAATGGATTTTTGCGTTTACGCTCGTAGCTATAGTCAGACATGGACAGACAAGTTCCTGTTTTCGTTGCGGACAAGTGTCCACTCATTCCGTGGCGGACCTGCTTATCCATCAATATCGATAATAATTATCCCGCGTATTTCCGCTGGCAATAGCCGGAACAAACGGAGAAAAAACCACTAACTCATTCGTTTGTTGTGAGTCTTGTTTACTACGGATAAATACTTTCCATTATCAGGCGAAAATATCCACACCTCCCCGGACTGACGCCAGTTGGTGAGGTGTTAAACGTATTGTGGATTCAGTAGCCGAATGGTTTTCTGGCGTGGTGTCAGTGTCATGACCGCCAGTTCCGCCTGAATTTTGTGAACTGGAACGTTGTTCTTGTTGCCACGGGCTGGCGTTGTCGCTGCTGACATTGCTTTGGGTAAGTTGAATTCCACTTTCTGCCAATGCATGACGAAGCCCAGGTAACGCAGCTTCCAGGGCTGCCCGAACATGGCTGTGAGCAGATGCCAAATGCAATTGCGCCTGATTATCTTCAACAGACATACGAATTTGTAATGCACCCAGCTCTTGTGGATGCAGGCGCAGCTCTGCTTGTTGTAAGCCATTGCGGTTGAACAAGATAATCTGTTGGTTTAATTGTTGCTGCCACTCTTCACTACCCAACTGCGCATTCAGCAAAGGTGTGGAGGCGCTGGATAACTGAAACTGGGCCGTCTGGTTGTGCCCGGCGGAAAGCAGAGGAGATGCGGTTACTGAGGGAGCTTGTCCGGTTTGCTGATGCTCAGCTGCTACGGCAGCGGGCTGAATTTCAGTCTGAACGGTGGTCTGGATCAACGCAGATTCACGTGAATGACTTTGAGGTGCATTTTCATGTTGAATAGCGACGGTAGGGATCTTTGGTTTTATCTGAGGATTCTGTACTAATCCGTTTTCAGGTTTTGCTTTAAAAAGACTTTCAAAACTTTCCGTTTTTTCTTCATGTCTGGGTTGTTCCAGCATATCCGTCAAAAGATTTTTCTCTGTCGGTAATCCTGTCATCATCCATTCTTTAGTGAGAACCGGACGGTTTTTATCACTATTTTTATCACTATGTTTAATCAGTTCGGTTGGTTGTGGATTATCTTTCTGGTTTTCTGATCTGATGGTTAATTTGGATAATTGTACGGGTAAACTTGCCGCCAATTCTTCTGCTAACATGAGCTTTTCATCAACAGGAGCTGGTTGTTTGTCTGCCTCTGCTTTTACATTCAGAGGAATCAGTGAGGAGGCGATAGACTCCGCTGGAATTTCATTTGAGACAGATGATACAGATAATAATGGCGATAAACCGTTGTCTGTTTCATCCGTGATCTCTTTTCCGTCTTTGGATGACACTTTTCCCGGTTTGGTCATACCTTTCTGTGCCGGCTCGGTTTCCAGATTAAGAAACTGAGCAAAGTCAGAAGGTTGATCGGCGTCGGTGAGAGAATCACCGCGCGTTTGCTGATTTTCTGCCGGTTTCAGGTCAGCAGGCAAAAGAGTGACATTCATTATCCATTTCTCCGTTGTGCACTACGTTGGGCATACTCATCCATCTGTTTTTGCTCCGTTCTGTTCTGTTGTAATCTTCGGTTGTTATCTGCCCGCTGTTGTAACGTATCAAAGGCATTGAGACGTTGTTGCTTTTCTTGCCACTGTGATAAAGCGGTCTCAAGCCGCTGTTGCCATTGATTGAGCTGTAATTTGTGTTGTTCAATCGCTTTTTCCAGCGTTTTCATGAATTGCTGGTAGTTTTGCCAGGTCGTACACGGCATACCGTTACTGAGCGTGTCGTTCAGGCGCATCCGGTACTCATCCTGATAGCCCATCAGTGTTACAAGTTGTTGCTCCATTTGTTGATGGTTCTGACGAACTTGTGCAAGGTGAGTGGCGGCTTTCTCCACCGCATGTTGTGCAAGTTCACGCAAGGTCATGAGCGGTGATTGTTGCTGCATCTTATTCCTCGCTTTTTAATGGCAACATGCAGAAAATCGTTACGTTATATAGGTAACAACTGTTGCAGTTGAGTACAGGCCGCTTCATATTCACTACGTTCTTCAATATCTTGCAGTAAAAATTGTGCCATGTAGGGATAAAGTTCAATCGCTTTGTCCAATAGCGGATCATTGCCCGCAGCATAGGCACCGACGTTAATCAGATCACGGTTGCGCTGATAGCTTGCGAGCAGTTGTTTAAACTGCTGTACCCGCCGATAGTGCTGTTTATCAATTAATGATGTCATGGCGCGGCTGATAGAGGCTTCAATATCAATTGCCGGGTAGTGCCCTGATTCCGCCAGAGATCGGGAGAGCACGATGTGACCATCCAGAATCGCCCTGGCAGCATCGGCTATTGGGTCTTGCTGATCATCACCTTCGGTCAGTACGGTGTAAAACGCGGTAATCGAACCGCCGCCGTTCACGCCATTTCCTGCTCGTTCCACCAGTGTCGGCAGTTTGGCGAAAACCGAAGGTGGATAACCTTTGGTCGCCGGTGGCTCGCCAATGGCCAAGGCAATTTCACGTTGAGCCATACTGTAGCGGGTCAATGAATCCATAATCAGTAATACATGTTTACCCCGGTCACGAAAATCTTCGGCGATCCGGGTCGCGTAGGATGCGCCTTGCATACGCAATAAAGGTGAGATATCGGCAGGCGCTGCGACAACCACTGAGCGGGCTAAACCGGTTGTACCAAGGATGTTTTCAATAAAGTCTTTAACTTCGCGGCCACGTTCACCGATCAAGCCAACGACGATCACATCGGCCTGTGTATAGCGCGCCATCATACCAAGAAGAACGCTTTTACCTACCCCGGAACCGGCAAACAACCCCATTCGCTGACCGCGTCCTACTGTGAGTAAGGCGTTAATCGCCCGTACTCCCACGTCCAGTACGTCACTGATCGGCGTACGTTGCAGAGGATTGATTGGCGGTGTGGTGAGTGAGGCGCGATAGCCGGTATCTGGTGACGGCAAGCCATCCAGTGGGCGGCCGGCACCATCTAAAACCCGTCCTAATAGTTCTGGGCCAAGAGGCAGCTGGCGTCCGCTACCGCAATCTTCACTGTACGGGCGGGCATAAACCCGCGCGCCGGGTACAATACCTTCCAGATCTTCAAGCGGCATCAGTAAAAGTTTTTCGCCATTAAAACCAACGACTTCACTTTCAACCTCTTCAATATTGCCGCCATTTTGCCGTTCAATCAGGCAGGTTGCTCCCAGAGGCAGATGTAAGCCCGTTGCCTCCATGACCAGACCTGTCGCTCTGGTCAGACGGCCATAACGACGAACCGGCGAAGTCTTCTCCAATTTTTGCTCAAAAGCATCCAGTGTTGCCAGCCAGCGCCCGAGTCTTGCCGTCATTACAATTCCCCCGGTGCTGCCAGCCGGCATAATTCATGCCAGCGCGTCGCCAGGCTAGCATCCAGATCACCTTCATCTGCACTGATTTTACAACCACCCGGATGCAGCTTGTTATCTGCCAGTAAACGCCAGCCGTGTAATGAGAGCGTATTGCCTAATTGTTGTTCAATCATTGGCATGTCGCGAGAATGAACCCGCAATTGAGGTTTACCACTTAACATCGGTTCCTGTTGAATAAATTCACGGATCTGATTGAGCAGGGCAGTACCATCACAAATCGCAGGCTGACCTAAGATCTGTTTTGCAGCGGTCAGTGATAATTGCATCAAGCGGGATGCAATGATCGTGTCAAGCCCTTCCAATGAATGTTGGAAATCGGCCAGCAGATTTTGCCACTGCTCTGTGATAGGTTGCTGCTGCTGACTTGCGTCCTTTAATCCCTGTTCCATACCGGCTTCTAAGCCGGATTGGTATCCTTTTTCATAACCTTGTGTCTGGCCTTCGGCAAATCCTTGTTCATGGCCTGCCTGCCGGGCCTGTTCTTTCAGGTTATCCAGCATTGCCGCCTGTTCAAGAATTTCATCACGCCCGGAAGTTTCCAGTGAGTCATCAGTAGGCTCTGGTTTAACACGCAGTTTTTCCCACTGCGTGAGTTCATTGGGTTTCCAGGGTTGCCAGCCAGCATTGTTCAACTTATCAGACATAGCTATCGTCGCCACCGTTCAGGATAATCTCGCCGCTTTCTGACAGACGACGAACAATAAGCAGAATGGCTTTCTGTTCGCTTTCCACTTGAGACATACGCACCGGACCACGGTTTGCCAGGTCATCGCGCAAAATCTCTGCGGCACGCTGAGACATATTGTTGAGGAAGTGATCGCGTAGTTGCTGGTTGCAGCCTTTCAGTGCAATAAGCAGGGAATCGGTAGTGATTTCCTGCAACAGGCGCTGAATACTGCGGTCATCCACATCGATAAGGTTTTCGAACAGGAACATTTCATCGATGATTTTTTGTGCCAGTTCGTTATCGTAGGCGCGCATTGCTTCGATAACATTCTCTTCCTGTTGGCTTTTCATCAGGTTGATAATTTCAGCGGCAGTACGAACACCGCCCATCTTGCTGCGCTTGAGGTTTTGACCATCTAACAGGTTATTGAGCACTTCTGTCAGTTCAGCCAGCGCGGCGGGTTGTACGCCACCGAAAGTGGCGATACGCAGCATGATGTCGTTACGCAGTTTGTCATCAAACAGCGCAAGAATATCGGCTGCCTGCCCACGATTTAAGTGAACCAAAATGGTGGCGATAATCTGTGGATGCTCTTCACGGATCATATCGGCTGCCATTTGTGGTTCCATAAAGTTGAGGGTCTCCATACCGGTAGTGGTTTCACGGGATTCGAGAATATCCTCAAGCAGACTGGAAGCGCGTTCTTCACCCAGCGCTTTAATCAACACCGAACGCAGATAATCACTGGCATTGATACTCAGTGCCGCATATTGGCCGGAATCTTCTTCAAACTCAGCCAAGACATCAACCAGTTGCTGGTTGGAAACCTGGCGCATACCCGCCATGGTGATACTGAGTTGTTGGACTTCCCTAGAGTTCAGGTGCTTAAACACCTCGGCCGCCTGATCTTCTCCCAGGGTCATTAACATGACGGCGCTTTTTTCTGTTCCGTTCAGGCTCATTGTTCGTTACTCATCCATTGACGGATCACCAGCGCCACTACGCGAGGATCTTTTTCTGCTAATTCGCGGATACGTTGGCTTTGAATTTCGGCACTGACCCGTTGACGTGTTAGTCTCTGGCGGGTTCTGTCATCCATTTCTGCACTGGATTCAGTCACTTGTCTTTTATGAACTTTCTGTGCGTCAAGCGCGGCTTTATCTGCGGCCCGTTTTTTGGCGAGTTGAGGAACCACCATTTTGCGCCACAGGAGCCAAGCCACCAGTATCAACAGAAGATAACGACCAAAATCAAAGGCTTTTTCCAGCAGAGCAGGGTTCTGCCATACCGGAATCACTTCGATATTTTCTTTGCTTTCAGTAAATGGTGTATTAACCACATTTAAACTGTCGCCACGCTCTTTGGAAAAGCCCATGGCTTCTCTGGTCAGCGCTTCTATTTTCGCCAGTTGTTCCGGTGTCAGCGCCTGAGTTTCCGGGCCATTTTTGCCGTCGACCGTGACATAATTGACCACAACGGCCACAGATAAGCGTTCAACACCGCCGGCTTGCTGCTGTACATGGCGAATAGTCCGGTCCACTTCGTAGTTTGTGGTTTCGTCACGGCGGTTATTGCGATTATTGTTCACCACGCGCTCGTTATTGTTACCGGCGGATGATGTTTTCTTATCGCTCTTGTCGTTTTTATTACTCTCTTTGGTATTCGGCTTATCAATCGGCGCACTTGGAGGAGGGCTGGGTTGATTGGAAAGCGCGCCAGGAATGCCACCAACCAGAGAACCACCACTTTGCTCGCTTTCACTTAACTGTTTCGAGCGAACCGCCGCCTGATTAGGTGGCTGATTAGGTTTATATTCCTCTGCGGTCTCTTCACGGCGGGAAAAATCTACCTGGGCAGTCACTTGCGCGTGAACGTTACCACGACCGACAACCGGGGTCAGAATGGCTTCAATACGGTGCTGGAAGCGATTTTCCACTTCCTGAATGTATTTCAGCTGACTGGTGTTCAGATCACGTCCGGTAGCATCAGCTTGTGTCAGAAGACGTCCGGTCTGATCAACAATGGTGACATTACCCGGAGGTAAGCCAGCGACACTGCTGGAAACCATATGGACAATGGCGTTAATCTGGCCTTCATCCAGAGAACGGCCTTGCAGTAATCCAACCGTAACGGATGCAGAAGGGGACTTCTGTTCGCGGACAAACAGGGAAGGTTTGGGTAACGCCAGGTGAACACGGGCATTTTGCACCGGTCCCAGTGATTCAATGGTGCGTGATAACTCACCTTCCAATGCTCTTTGGTAGTTAACCTGTTCACTGAACTGGCTGATACCAAATTTCTCTTTATCAAGCAGCTCAAATCCAGCGGCACCACCTTTAGGTAACCCTTGTTGTGCCAGTCTTAGCCGTGTCTCATGGACCTGCTCGGCAGGGATCATGATAGCAGCGCCATTTTCGGCAAAACGGAACGGAATATTTAATTGGGTTAGTTGCGTGACAATATCGCCACCATCTTTATCGCTCAGATTACTGTAGAGCACCCGATAATCGGGGCTGCGTAACCACAAGAAAAGGGCAATGACAATCGCGACGGCTGCGCTGCCTGCAACTAATAATGGTACTTTAGGATCAGCTTTTATCCGGTTAATGATAGCACTGAAACCGTTAGTTTGATTTTCAACGTCGGTTGTTGCGGCACTCATAGACGATCCTTGCCTTGCTGTTCAACATGAATACTAAAAGCGTGGCGTAACAAAACAGACTCCCCATACGCAAGCGAAAAAATTTTTCCTGTTTTCAGTCTTGTCATTATTCGCTGTTCACTCATCTTTTAATGGCGCAATAAGCCCTGACTTTTTACGTTAATTACCCGCTTTAGATTGAAGGGGCTATGTTAGGGTGGCAGCGTGAAAATATGCCGTATAAAACTTTGGTTAATATGGCATTGAATTGCGTAGGGTATAAGGTGGTTTAACACGAGGTTTTTATGTCAATTCAGGCAATTGAAGGAGTACTGCAACAGATGCAGGCTCAGGTATTACAGGCGGCAAGTATCGCAAAACCCATGCCATTGCAGGGGGGATTTGCCAGTCAACTGACGGCGGCGGTTGGTAAAATTAATCAGACACGTTTACATGCCACGAAACAGGCACAGGATTTTACCCTGGGTGTACCGGGTATTGAACTGAATGATGTGATGGTGGATATGCAGAAATCCAGTATCTCCTTGCAAATGGGCGTTCAGGTGAGAAATAAGCTAGTGGCTTCTTATCAGGAAATTATGAGTATGCAGGTGTAGGAATATTAACTTATCGATAGATATTGTGATAAACCTTTTGTATTTCTTGTTTTGGGATAGCCACTTGGATTTGCAGGTGGCTTTTAATTTTATGGCTATGCAACTATCGGTTTTATTTCTGGTCTTTTGTGCTGAGAGGCAATCCACAGCTCATATTGGGACTGCATTCCGGTCCACATTTCAGAGCTGGTTCCCAATGCTGCCTCCAGACGTAATGCCATATCGGCGGATATACCGGCATTGCCGTTTAATATGCGGGATAATGCGGTGCGAGTGATACTTAATGATTTTGCCGCGTTGGTTACAGATATATCTCCGAGATATTCGTGTAAAACAAATCCGGGATGTGTCGGGTTATACATTCTGCTCATTTTGTTATTCCTCAGTGATAATCTTGATAGTTGACGAGAATGGCATTTTCATTTTCATTTTCATTTTCAAATTTAAATGTTAATTGTCAATTGCTATTGACCGATGCCCAGTGACCTTTTAAATCAGCTCTTTTTAGACAAAGAATACAGCATACCCAATGCTAACTTAGGTCTCCAAAATACTCTGTCCTATATGGTAGGAAACAATTACGACCTCTCTAACCTTGCAGATCTATTTAAGGAACATGTTGGTGAAACGTTAGAAATTGAATTTATTTTCGAGTATAAAGACCCTCATGGAATCTATTCTTAATAGTTAGCTGATAATTCAAGGCTACGCTCTGGTGTGGCCTTTCTTATTATCTGCTACGCAATCACCCGCATACCTGCATTGCGGTCGGCGTCCTATTAACGACAACTCACAGGGGCGACCATAGCTCATCCCACGGACGGCCATTGTTCTAATGGGGAATATGAAGAACAATCCTGATTTGTAGACCAAGATACTACATATTTTCGTCAGAGATGTAAAATACCTTTCATTGATGTATAAAATATTGAGAATGAACAGCAGAACACTATTTAATTACCAAGATTTTATTATCTATTTTCTCTAATTTGAATTGAGATCAATGCGTGCTGAACCAAACTCACAAGATGAGTAAATAATGGTGATGAAGATACATCACCTTTATTTCTCAATTACTTCTGTTCCGTAGAGCTCATAAGGGTATGATAGGGTTCAACAGGAAATTGGCCGTAGCTATCATTTAATAATTGCTGTCGGCCTGCTTGTTTGATGAGTTTGCTGAGTTCATCAAGTCTTCTCTGTAGCAGTTCTTTTATCTCATTTTCATTATCTAAAATTGTCTGCAAAATGTGGGTCATTTTCTGCTGTAACGAAAGAGAGGTGGCAGATGATATTGAAGACTGGCTGATCACTTCTACTGCTTTCAGGTAGGTGATTTCCATATCAACAAGCTCATCCCATTTTTCGTTTTTAGCTAAATTAAGCATCTGCTCACTTAAACTTAGGATCCGTTGGTAAGCTGACAAAAGATCCATTTCATTATCCATTAAACAATATCCTGACTGGCGTTGTAATGAGGGCCAATTTGCCGCCAAGCTTCTGAAATCTCGGTGAGTAACTTTATAACTTCGGTAATGGCTGGCTCATCATTGCGTAAATTAGCGTGGAGTAAACGTTGGGTCATATAGTCGTAAAGGGAGGCGAGATTGTGTGCCAGCTCTCCGCCTTTCTCGTTATCTAACCCCTGTTTGAGGCCATTATCAATGATATTGATCGCTTTGGAAATAGCTGCGCCTTTTTCCGCGATATTACCTTGCTCCATCAGAATAATTGCCCGACGCAGGGCGCTTAGCGCCCCGTTGAACAAAATCTGAATCAACTGATAGGGGGAAGCATTCATAATTTCGCTCTCCACATCTATCTGGGCATATAATTGACTTGCCGAACGTTGATACATAATTTCCTTTAATTATTTCATCTGTTGTAATAGGAAGTTGCCGGTCTGTTTCAAGGAAGTGACAATCTTATCCAGTTGTGAAAATTGGCGTTTATAACGTTCAATCGTTTCGTTAATGTTGATTTGTGTTCTGTCTACTTGCTTCTCAAGTGTTTTCAGACGCTTATTAATGCCGTTAGTCGCGGTGACTAATGTACCTTCGTGACTATCTAAGGCATCTTTTAAGAGTTTATGTGTCTGAGTAGCGAAACCCGTTGTTTTACCGTCACCCATAAAGAAGGCTTTCACATTAGCCGGTTTTTCTTTTAGATTTTTTTCCAGTTTTTCTTTGTCAATTTCCAGTTTGCCATCAATTTTTTGTTTAATGCCCAGTTTATTCAGGGTCGAAATATCATTAACGGCCTGAAAACTGAAAACTTGGCTTCTCAGTTGGTTTTGTATTCCACGTAATGTGCTATCACCTAATAAAGCGCCATTATCTTTCGACGGTTCTTCACCCTGTTTTACCGGTTTAAATTTGGTCAGAGAATCAAACGTCGTTTGCAGCTCATTATAAGCATCAACCCAGTTTTTAATCGCCTCTTTCGTCGGCTCAATATCACGGGATACCACCAGCAGTTCAGGCTTATGTTCCCCCGGTTTATCTTTATCGTGAGTCGTTTTTTTCAGATCCAGCTTAACGCCTTCTGGTGCGTCAGTAATATGGTTTGTTTGACGCTCAATTTCGATTTTGTTGACGGTTAAAAGTGCATTTTTAGCTTCAACGGTTTGAGTTAACCCACCTGTGCTTTTACCGCCATCTGTACCCGGAGTGTAGTTCAGAAACTGACCCAGTTTGTCGTCACCTTCAACCTTGATTGTCATGATTGATTTAGTGCCGGCTTTTTTAGCCGTCAGAACTAAATAGTTTTCGCCATCTTTTGCCTTAATAATACTGGCGTTGACATTACCTTCCTGTTTATTAATTGCGTCACGCAGTTCAAGGATGGAGGTTTGTGCGTCTGTCAACTTGATTTGCATTGGCTTTTTTTCGCCAGGCTGAGTGATGGTGATTGTCCGGGTTTTGCCTTCGCCCAGAGATTCTCCTTGATACGTTTTCAGATCATCGACTTTTCCTGTCTGTAATGCCTGCGCCTGCGCCAATTGTTCAACTTCAATACTGTAGTTACCTGGGCTGGCTTTAGAGTCAGTAGTGGCAGTGAATGCCTCATGTTTTTCACTGGCGGTGGTTGTATTGAGTTTATCGAATTTTTTCAGTGACTCAGACGCCGTTTCCAGCTTTTCCAGGCTGCCTTTTAACGTACCAAAAGCTGTTAGCTTACCTTTATAACTGGTTTGTTGTTGTGTCAGTGGTTCTAAACGTTTTTGTTCTGCTGCCTGAAGTTTATCTATTATAGAGCCCAAATCCATCCCCGATCCGGCTCCTAATGAAGAAATGCTAGCCATTATTGACTCCTTTATTAGTAAAGCTTTGTTGAACCGGTTATCGGTAAGTTTCGAAAAAAGTTTACTAATAAAAATAATTTTTTGATGGTAGGAATAATCGCCAGGAACGGGCGCTGTTTGGCTTATAAGGGAAGTGTGATAAAAAAGAAAAAGTTTTTTCAAGAAAAATTAAAGGTTCTTTGAGGAACGCCGATAAAACTGTTGGCGGTGATGAACACCGTGGGCAAAGGCCCAAACTTATATCTGCTTGATTTGAAAAAGGAACTCTTACTATGGCACAAGTCATCAACACCAATAGCCTGTCCCTGCTGACTCAGAATAACCTGAATAAATCCCAGGGTACTTTGGGTAACGCTATCGAGCGTTTGTCTTCTGGTCTGCGTATCAACAGCGCGAAGGATGACGCTGCTGGTCAAGCGATCGCTAACCGTTTCACTGCAAACATTAAAGGTTTGTCTCAGGCAGCACGTAACGCTAACGACGGTATCTCTATTGCACAGACTACCGAAGGTGCGCTGAACGAAATCAATACCAACTTACAGCGTATTCGTGAACTGACTGTTCAGGCGCAAAATGGCAGCAACTCTGAAAGTGATATTAACTCTATTAATGACGAAGTGACTCAACGTTTTGACGAGATTGATCGTATCTCTAAACAAACTCAATTTAATGGCGTTAATGTCTTAAGTAAAGATAGTGAATTGACCATCCAGGTTGGTGCTAACGATAATGAAACTATCACCATCAAGCTGGAAAAAATTGACAAAGGAACTCTGAAGCTGGATAAATTCACTGTTTCTGCTGAAGTTCCAAAAGGTAAAGAGCTTCCAAATATTCAAGAAAAACCAGGTACAAGTCATGAATTTGATTTTACAGATGATTCTGTTAAGGATCTGACGAATCAGAAAGTTTATGAAGCTGTTGATGACAAAGGTGCGGTTGTCGCTGACAAATATGTTGTTATTGGTAATGATAAAGATGGTAAACCAAAAGCTTACAATGCAACCATTGATAAGACTACTGGTGTAGTTAAAGCAGATATTTCTAAAGAGCTGACAGCTGAAGCATCAAAAGATCCTCTGCAAGCTTTAGACAATGCTCTGTCAAAAGTTGACGGCCTGCGCAGCTCTCTGGGTGCTATCCAAAACCGTTTTGAATCTACCGTTAACAACCTGAACAACACCGTTAACAACCTGAGCGCTGCTCGTAGCCGTATCCAAGATGCTGATTACGCGACCGAAGTGTCTAACATGAGCCGTGGTCAAATCCTGCAACAGGCGGGTACTGCGGTTCTGGTTCAGGCTAACCAGGTTCCTCAAACGGTCCTGTCTCTGCTGCGTTAATTTCTCGGCTAAGACAATATGTGAACCTGATTCACATAAAAATTCAAATAAATCAAGGATCGGCTCGCCGGTCCTTCTTTTTTAGCCGTTTATCGTGAACAGCCTAAAATTTGTGTTACTATTAGGCGGGCAATAAATTTCGCATAGGTGAAAAAGAAGTGCTTTTACTACATTGTTCAAACGATTGCCCTTGTTAGGGGATTGGATAATGGTAGTTAGTCTCTTATTCCAAAGGTGTCTGTTGTTGTGAGCGATTTGTATACCGCCGAAGGCGTGATGGACAAAAACAGCCTCTGGAAGCGCTATGTACCATTAGTTCGCCATGAAGCGTTAAGGCTACAAGTTAGGTTACCCGCGTGTGTGGAGCTGGATGATCTGCTTCAGGCCGGGGGAATCGGCTTACTAAATGCGGTGGAACGTTTTGATTCCTTACAGGGAACCGCGTTTACCACTTATGCGGTACAGCGCATCAGAGGTGCAATGTTGGATGAGTTAAGGAGCCGCGATTGGGCTCCGCGTAGTGTGCGACGTAATGCGCGCGAAGTGACGCAAACCATCCGTAAACTTGAGCAAGACTTAGGCCGTCCAGCCAGTGAGCAGGAAGTTGCTAAAGAATTAAAGATTGATCTGGTAGAATATCGGCAGATACTGTTAGATACGAATAACAGTCAATTGTTTTCGTATGATGAATGGCATGAAATGCATGGTGAAAGCTGTGAGCCTGCTATTGAAGAAGGGCATGAAACCAATCCCTTACAACAATTGCTGGAAAGTGACGTTCGTCAGCGGGTAATTGATGCTATTGATTCGTTACCTGAGCGAGAAAAAATGGTTCTGACGCTGTATTATCAGGAAGAACTTAATCTGAAAGAGATTGGCGCAGTACTTGAAGTCGGGGAGTCCCGTATAAGTCAGTTACACAGCCAGGCGATTAAACGCTTGCGGGCACGCTTAAATCCGGAAAAGTAACTTTTTGCTTATTTGTTTTTTGTTTAAGACTACACACAGGGCTTTATCTCTTATGTCTGTTACAACACAAAAGAAACGGCCGCTCAGCCGTTACATTAAAGACTACAAACATAGTCAAACTCATTGCTTGCATTGTCACAAAGCTCTTGACCGCATCTCTTTGGTTTTTAATGGCCAGGTGATCAACAAAGAGTCTATCTCCGAAATGACGGAGTTGATTGATGACAAGACCTGGGATGAACTGCAAGATAAATTTGTCGCGTTATGCCGTTTTTGCAGTGAGATTTACTGCAATAGCGAGACAGATTATTTTGACATCATGTCTTTCAAACAGTACCTGTTTGAACAAACTGAAATGAGTCATAGCACTATTCGTGAGTATGTGGTTCGTTTACGACGTTTGGATGAATTGCTCACTTCAAGCAATTACCCTGTAAAAGAGTTCACAACAGAGAAAATTCAGGAACAACTGAGTGATAAACTGTCACAGTCAGCATTCAGTAACTACAACATTGCTTTGCGGAAGTATGAGCAGTATTTGAGCTGGCAACAGGGCGGCCACTAAGCTGTAAATATAAACAGCAAAGAGATGTTCAATTTCAGGGGAACACATTTTCAGTGTGTTCCCCTTCGCTTTTCTGGAATTAACCGATAGTCATCAGACTGGCATTGCCCCCTGCCGCGGCAGTGTTAATGCTCAGTGAACGTTCATGCAGCAGACGTTCTAACAGCAGGTTAGTTTCTCCACGGGCAAAACCTTGTACGGAGATGATGGTGCCTTTACGTTGGGCGATGTGTTCACAAACCTGACGGAGTTGATCAGAATCGCCGTGGTAAATGACGGCTTCAAATTTCGTATCTTCATTCTGCCAGTCCCGCACCAGAGTGATTGTTTTACGGACACTATCCGGCAATTGGCGGAACAGTTGTTGATGTATTTCATCATTTTGCCACCGTAACTGACAGCCAACAGACAATGTTGCTACCAGTTGGATCAATATATCTTGCTGATTATCCGCCAAACACAGTACCTGACCACGAGGTAGCAGGGTATAGGTATTGCGTTCACCTGTCGGCCCAGGCAACAGGCGGGTTGTTCCCCCTTGTGCCAGCAATTTGTACTGTTGAACTAACTGATTTAGTTCTTCATTGTGCTGAGTGGTAATCCATTCTGCCAGTGCATCAAATGGTGCCATCAGCACTGAACGGGCATTGGCATCCAGCGGATACTCAACATCCTGACGTTCCAGCGTCTGATTAATGGCATTCTGAGGGCGGCAAGAGAGCAGGCGATACAGATAGAGCGGACCACCCGCTTTTGGACCTGTACCGGATAAGCCTTCACCACCGAACGGTTGCACACCAACAACAGCACCTACCATATTGCGGTTAACATACAGGTTACCCACTTTCGCTTTAGAGGTGACTTGTACAATAGTTTCATCAATACGGGTATGTACGCCCAGTGTCAGGCCGTAGTTGGAATTGTTTATCTGATCAAGTAACTTATCCAGCTCATTACGTTTAAAACGGACAACATGCAGAACCGGGCCGAAGATCTCTTGTTTCAATTCATCAAAACTTTCCAGTTCAATCAGTGTCGGTTTAACGAACGTACCTTGCTCCCACTCTTTACTGTCAGCCACATTGTCTTGCGTTGCTTGATAAATCACACGTCCTTTGGTGCGCATTGCCTGAATATGACGATCAATACCGGCTTTGGCTTCAGCGTCAATGACCGGGCCGATATCGGTAGAAAGACGTTCAGGATTGCCCATCCGGCATTCAGACATTGCGCCTTTCAACATGGTGATGGTGCGTTCTGCCACATCATCCTGAATACAGAGGATGCGCAAGGCTGAACAGCGTTGACCTGCACTGTCAAAAGCAGAGGCGACTACATCAGTAACAACTTGTTCTGTGAGAGCGGAAGAGTCGACAATCATGGCGTTCAGGCCACCGGTTTCTGCAATGAGCGGGGTTGGGCGCCCTTGTGTGTCAAGCCGTCCGGCAATATTACGTTGTAACAGGCCAGCCACTTCAGTGGAGCCAGTAAACATCACACCACGTACTCTTTCATCACCAACCAGAAGTGAACCAATGGTTTCACCCCGGCCAGGTAATAATTGCAGTACATCATGGGGAATTCCTGCCTGATGCAATATTTTGACCGCAGTCGCGGCGATTAATGGGGTTTGCTCCGCCGGTTTTGCCAATACACTGTTACCGGCAGCCAACGCAGCCGCTATCTGTCCGGTAAAAATGGCTAATGGGAAGTTCCACGGGCTGATACATACAACTGGCCCCAGCGGGCGGTGGGTATCATTAGCGAAATCGTGGCGGACCTGCCCTGCATAATAATGGAGGAAATCTACTGCTTCACGTACCTCAGCAATCGCATTGTTAAAGGTTTTGCCGGCTTCCCGGACCAGAATACCCAACAGCGGCTGCATTTGGCTTTCCATCAATTCAGCAGCGCGAACCAGAATTGCTGCGCGCTCTGATGGCGGAGTCGCAAACCAGATTGCTCCGGCTTCTGTTGCGGCATTCAGAGCATAAGCGACTTCTTGTTCAGTTGTTTCACGAACATGGCCGACGATATCCAGTGGTGCAGCAGGGTTAATGACAGGCTTGGCAGCAGGTAGTTCACCTTGATGGCAATAATTGCCACCCAATAGTGGTTCACTGTACCGTTCTTCAGTAGAAGAACTTAATAGCGCACTGGAAAGAGAAGCCAGCCGATGTTCGTTGGAAAGATCCAGACCGGCTGAGTTTGCGCGATCTTTGCCATACAGGTCATGAGGAAGCGGGATTTTCGGATGTGGAAGACCGATTTGCCCTTCGGTTTCGGCCATCTTTTGAACTTTTTTCACTGGGTCAGCAACAAGTTCATCCAGTGGCAACGTGGTATCGGCGATACGGTTGACGAAGGATGTATTAGCACCATTCTCCAGCAGACGACGGACCAGATAAGCTAATAGTGTTTCGTGAGTGCCTACCGGTGCGTAAATACGGCATGGGCGGTTTAATTTCCCATCAGCAATTTTCCCGACCACTTGTTCATACAGTGGTTCTCCCATGCCATGCAGGCATTGGAACTCATATTGACCAGGGTAGTAATTTTGACCGGCCATATGATAAACCGCAGATAAAGTATGAGCGTTATGGGTAGCGAATTGGGGATAGATCAGGTTTGGTACTGACAATAATTTGCGGGCGCAAGCCAGATACGAAACATCGGTATAAACTTTACGGGTGTAAACCGGGTAGCCTTCCAGCCCATCTATTTGCGCACGTTTAATTTCACTATCCCAATAAGCGCCTTTTACCAGTCGCACCATTAGACGACGACGGCTACGCTGCGCCAAATCAACTATTGCGTCGATAACAAATGGGCAGCGTTTTTGATAAGCCTGAATAACGAAACCAATGCCATTCCAGCCAGCCAATTGTGGCTCGAAACAGAGTTTTTCCAGCAAGTCGAGAGAGATTTCCAGACGATCGGCTTCTTCTGCATCAATATTGATGCCAATATCATATTGGCGGGCTTGTAATGTCAGGGAAAGCAGGCGCGGATACAGCTCGCTTATGACTCGTTCATATTGAGCACGGCTATAACGCGGGTGCAGGGCAGAAAGCTTGATGGAAATCCCAGGTCCTTCATAAATACCGCGGCCGTTGGATGCCTTACCGATAGCATGAATTGCTTGTTGGTAGGAAACCATATAATCCTGAGCATCTTCCTCAGTTAAAGCGGCTTCACCCAGCATGTCATAGGAGTAGCGGAAGCCTTTTTCTTCCAGTTTACGTGCGCTTGCCAATGCCTGAGCGATAGTTTCACCTGTCACAAACTGTTCACCCATCAGGCGCATCGCCATATCTACGCCTTTACGAACTAATGGTTCGCCGCTTTTACTGATAATGCGATTCAGTGAATGGGAAAGTTTGGCTTCGTTGTGGGTAGAAACCAGTTTACCGGTAAACAGCAGGCCCCATGTTGCTGCGTTGACAAACATGGATGAACTTTGGCCCAGATGGGAGTGCCAGTTGCCATTGCTGATTTTATCGCGGATCAGCGCGTCACGGGTGGCTTTATCTGGAATACGGAGCAGGGCTTCTGCGAGACACATCAGGGCAACGCCTTCCTGAGATGACAGTGAAAACTCCTGCAACAACCCTTGAACCAAGCCAGAACGTCCAACGCTGTTTTTCTGGTTACGCAATTTTTCTGCAATGCTGTAAGCCAGTTTATGCGTCGCTTGTGCCTGATCTTCTGGTAATTGCGCCTGTTGCAGCAGCATTGGCACTGCTTGTGTTTCCGGCAGGCGATAACCTGCGGTGATTGCAGAACGTTTTACTGATTGAGGCAGGATATGTTCTGCGAAGTCGAGGAAAGGTTGATGAGAAGAGTCTATGACAGTTTCTTCTGCGGTTATTTTCTCTTCTTTAAGATCCTGACTGGTAGATAGCTCAGTGATCTGCTCATCATTTTCAAGACGTTCAAGGTAATTGAAAATAGCTTGTTTAATCAGCCAATGCGGAGTGCGGTCAATCCGCAGTGCAGCGGCTTTAATGCGATCACGAGTTGCCTCATCAAGCTTCACGCCCATTGTTGTACTACCCATCCTCGCTCCTCAATAGGTAAGGTTTATCTAAGTTACATGATAATATCTGACATGTTGCAACTTTGTGCAACCTTCTGAGCATTGCTTGTTTGATTTTTGTGAAATTAATCCAGTTATTATAATTAAGAGGGGATATTTATTTTTGTGACTTTATCTAATTGATATATATTGGTTTGGCATTTTATGGTTAATGCTAGGGGGGTAACCATGAAATGGTTAAAAAGTATAACCTTTAAATCAAATAAATGTGACTCAGCAAACGTTTTTTATAAAAAATGGCGTTAATTAGTTGTTAAATTACCTGCTGCTAATCTAGGATTCATTGTGACTTGCTAATTTGTTACAAAAATAATTATTTCAATTTTAAATTATAAACCATCTTTAGGTGCAATCAGGTGCAACGTTCCTGAACCTGACAGGGAAAACTCTGTGTCCCCAGGAGAACTGCGGCTTTGCAAAACACAGATAACACTATGGAGAACCTGCATGACAGTAAATACACCAATGCTAATCACCTTTATTGTCTACATTACTGGAATGTTGTTGATAGGTTTTTTGGCTTATCGCTCAACCAAAAATTTTGATGACTATATTTTGGGAGGAAGGCGATTAGGTAGCGTGGTAACGGCTTTGTCTGCCGGTGCTTCGGATATGAGCGGCTGGCTATTAATGGGTTTGCCTGGCGTAGTTTATTTCGCTGGGGTTTCAGAAAGCTGGATAGCGATTGGCCTTTCTTTAGGCGCTTACCTGAACTGGAAATTAGTTGCGGGCAGGTTAAGGATCCAGACGGAAGTCAATAATAATGCGCTGACACTACCCGACTATTTCACCAGTCGTTTTGAAGATAGCAGTAAGATCCTGCGTATTATTTCCGCACTGGTTATCCTGATCTTCTTTACTATTTATTGTGCTTCTGGCGCTGTTGCCGGAGGATTGTTATTTGAAAGCACTTTCGGTATCAGTTATCAGAAAGCCATGTGGCTTGGTGCTGCGGCAACGATTGCCTATACATTCCTCGGTGGCTTCCTGGCTGTCAGCTGGACGGATACTGTCCAGGCTTCGTTAATGATCTTCGCTCTTATCCTGACCCCGATTATCGTTATTTTCTCTATCGGCGGCATTGATACTTCTATTGCTTTGATAGCAGCGAAAAACCCCGCTTATATGGATATGTTTAAGGGGTTGAATTTTGTCGCTATTATCTCGCTATTGGGTTGGGGATTAGGTTATTTTGGTCAGCCACATATTTTGGCGCGTTTTATGGCGGCAGATTCCCATCACACTGTCCGTAAAGCTCGTCGCATCAGTATGACCTGGATGGTGTTATGCCTGGCAGGAACGATTTCTGTCGGTTTCTTTGGTATTGCTTATTTTGAAATGCATCCTGACCTAGCTGGTCCGGTCACTGCCAATCGTGAGCGTATCTTTATGGAACTGGCAGTTGTTCTGTTTAATCCGTGGATAGCAGGCATTTTATTGTCGGCGATTCTGGCTGCGGTGATGAGTACGCTTAGCTGCCAGTTGTTAGTCTGTGCAAGTGCATTGACTGAGGATCTTTATAAGCCCTTTATTCGCAAATCTGCCAGCCAGAAAGAGCTGGTATGGGTGGGGCGTTTCATGGTGCTATTAGTGGCAGCCGTCGCTATGGTAATAGCAACTAATCCTGACAATAAAGTGCTGGCACTGGTAAGTAATGCCTGGGCCGGGTTCGGCGCGGCGTTCGGTCCGGTGGTACTGATCTCTGTTGTCTGGAAACGTATGACACGCAATGGTGCACTGGCGGGTATGTTGGTGGGTGCAATAACCGTATTAGTGTGGATGAAGTACCAGTGGTTTGCGTTGTATGAAATTATCCCTGGTTTTATCTTTGCCTCTATTGCGATAGTTGTTGTCAGCTTGTTGGGTAAAGCGCCAAGCAGAGAAGCGCAACAGCGTTTTATTGATGCTGAAGCGCAATACAACACTAAGTGATTTAAAGTAAAACCGGAAATTGTGAAGGCAAAATGCCTTCACATTAATTTCACCTTTCAGGTCATATAGATAGTAGAAATTCAAATAAGTTAGCTGTATAAGCGAGTTCTACGTTTTTTTACAATTTGAAAACCAATAATTAATACCAGAAACCAAACCGGTGTGATGGTTAATGCCTGGCGGGTATCATCTCGTAATGTGAGCAATATCAGAACAAATGCAAAGAATGCCAGACAGACCCACGACATAATAATCCCCAGCGGCATTTTATATATTGAAGCCTTATGTAATGCAGGGCGACGTTTCCGGTAAACCAGATATGAACACAGGATCATACTCCAGACAAACATAAACAGAATGGCTGAAATGGTTGTCACCAATGTAAATACATGCATCACATCAGGAATTAAATAAATCAGCACCACACCGCAGGATAAACATAAACAGGTGAAAATTAATCCTGACGCGGGCACGGAACGGCGTGAAAGGCGGCTAAATTGCTGTGGTGCATCACCTTCTTTTGCCAATCCAAATAGCATACGGCTGGTGGAGAAGACACCACTGTTTGCTGAAGATGCGGCAGACGTTAATACTACGAAGTTCACGATACTGGCGGCAGCGGGTAAACCAATCAGAACGAACAGCTCAACAAAAGGGCTTTTGTCTGCAATGATTGAACGCCACGGTGTGACTGACATGATAATTATCAGTGCCAGTACGTAGAAGGTGATAATACGAACCGGGATAGCATTAATTGCTCTGGGAAGTGATTTCATTGGATCTTTAGTTTCTGCGGCAGCGGTACCCACTAATTCAATTCCTACAAAGGCGAATATGGCTATCTGGAACCCGGCAAAAAATCCACTTAACCCTGTTGGAAATAATCCACCATCATTCCATATATTTGTCAGTGAGGCGGTATGACCCGCAGGGGATTGAAAATGCATACCAATCAAAACAGCGCCAATCACAATTAACGCGACAATGGCAACTATTTTTATCATGGCGAACCAGAATTCCATTTCACCGAATAATTTCACTGTTGCCAGGTTAAGGGCCAGCAATAGTGAAACGCAGAGCAGGGAAGTGATCCATTGGGGAAAATCGGGTTGCCAGTAGCTGATATATGAGGTGATGGCGACTACATCGGCGATACCGGTAATGACCCAACAGAACCAGTAAGTCCAGCCGACAAAAAAACCAGCCCAGGGTCCTAATAAATCTGCGGAAAAATCACTGAATGATTTATATTGCAGGTTCGAGAGCAGTAGTTCACCCATTGCGCGCATAACGAAAAACAACATGAAGCCGATAATCATATAAACGAATATAATCGATGGTCCGGCAAGAGAGATGGTTTTCCCTGATCCCATAAACAGACCTGTGCCAATGGCACCACCGATAGCAATAAGCTGTATATGCCGATTGCTTAGATTGCGTTGTAGTTGCGTTTCCCCGGTTTTAGCGGAAAGTGTTGTTTGTATATTTTCTGCCATAGAATAGTGTCCAATATTTTCCTAGGTAAATTGTTACGGCTCTTTAAGTGGCCTTATATGTGGTGATGTTTGCGGAAAATATTGTGACACAGATTACTATAATAATAACAGCTTGATCTCACGTTAAAAACAAATTGGTTACAATTTGGCTTATTAGTACTCTTGGGATTGAATATGAATTATTCGTTTAGAAAAAAAGAGTAATAGATATTGACGACAGCTTTGTATAGGAGAATAATCGTTCACATTGGGTTGTTAGCTCAGTCGGCAGAGCAGTTGACTCTTAATCAATTGGCCCGGGGTTCGAGCCCCCGACAACCCACCAGTTAAATCAGTCAGTTATCATTAACTTCCTTTATTTTACTTCTAATGTGGGGCATATTTGGGGCAAGCTTACCGAATATTGTATCTATTTTTTTGTATGCTCAGGTAAATGAAACTGTTAAGACCGGGTACTATTCTACCTCGGTCTTTTTCCAGTGACTATAATTGCAAAGTTGGCCAATTAATTTCCGGTATTTTAGATGTATCAACCCGATTAAGCATGACTCGATATTTTTTCCAAGCCTATTGTAGGGCTATAGTGATACATGTGCATTCCTTACCAGCCAATAGCAAACCAAAAAACTCTGGCTGGATTAAACTAAAGAAGTTAATGTCACTGACATGCAGAATTAAGATGAAATTTTTGAATAGATCACCAAGATTATAAATCATATAACATGACTAACCTTGGTGATGATATGATCTTTTTATTGCTTAAATTAGAAACGATAGCCGACGCTTATATTAAAGCCATTGGTGGAAATTTTATATTTATCCACACCGTCTTTGATATCAAATCGGCTGCCTTCGTAACCGGCTGTAATTGATGTATTTGTTGTTGGGTTTACAATAAAGCCAGCTCCCCAACCTAAGGCATTTTCTTCTGATTTTCCATTTGTATTATTATCGCTATCGGACCATTTCAGTTTCATTCTAGATAATCCTACCTGACTGTATAAACTAATATAATCGTTAATTCTATAAGTTGGGCCAGTCATCAAAGAATAATACTTAGTATCAATCTTTTGACGTTCTGTTGTTTCCTTTTCATCTCCTTTAGCAAAGGTGAACGATGATAACACTCCCCATTGATCATCCAATTCATATCGGTAACTCAGTGTCGCGCCATTTAGCGCTTTAACGTCTTGTGGTTTCACATGGGCATACCCGATAGAAGCTGTATGTTGTTCAGCTTGAGCAGGTAAAGTTATTGCAAATACAGAAAAAATAGCGCCACAGCTTAATAAAATTTTTTGCATTTAATTACACTCTATATAATTTCTAAGTAAACTAATTTATAATTATTTGAATGACTTTCTAACCAACAGCTATAATAAATATCATAAATTAGACTATTAGTATATATTTTTTGATGAAATTTTTATTTTATACGCGATTAACTAACTATTATTATTACTTTTTCCTGGTGGATAGCAGTAGATAAGGATGGCTTTAATTATCATAAATAATTTCTTTATTGTTTTAATATTCATCAGTTATTAGCTGGAAATTCTTTACTCTTTTCTTGCCAATAATTTATCTATACTAA
The DNA here is from genome assembly GCF_042879395.1 of Photorhabdus sp. RM322S. Lineage (NCBI taxonomy): Bacteria > Pseudomonadati > Pseudomonadota > Gammaproteobacteria > Enterobacterales > Morganellaceae > Photorhabdus > Photorhabdus sp. RM322S. The sequence continues at coordinate 68,355 of NZ_JBHFKW010000001.1, read as the reverse complement.
AGATTCCTTGTTTCTATATTAAGAAAAACGCCAATTTATATGCTTTATTCTAATAAAATTAAATATAAATCATTTATTACTATTAGCAAAAAAATAATTTTATCTATTTCTATCTCATTCGATAAGAATGGTTGTCAGACGTAAGCTAGATAAAAATGAATAAGCTTTACTGAGTTAGCTAACTCAGTAGTCTAATAATATAGGAATGTCTATTCTTATAGCCGAAAATTGTGATAAAGATTTATAATTATCTTATATGGAATCATTATATAAAACTAATCTCACTGAGGTATTTATGTATAAATATATCTGTTTCATTTGATCTGTGACCTTAAGCTTACCTTGGTAAGGATGGACTTTGCAGAAGAGGGAGTTCAGCCTTGTTGGTCATATTTTACTGGAATCAATAAATGATGGGTTCAAAGGCACGGTAGAATGCCTTGTTAAATTCTATGGCGATGAGTAATCGCCACTGAAAACAGAACAGATTTGATGTATCTATTAACGGCTGACTGTATTTTTATCCATTTATGGTTGATTTCAACCATTGAATAAATGCATTGACTTTCTCATTCTGTTGTTGGGGTAGGGTACAGGTATAGTAATACTGTTTACATAGCACTTCGGTGTTGGGGAAGGGCGCGACTAATTCGTTGTTTTCAATTTTTTCCCAAATCATATTTTTTCTTCCCATTGCAACACCTGCGTGGTGCATTGCAGCGACGGAAGCTAAGTCAGAGCGATCGAAAACTATACACTTTTGTGATGGGTCCAGTGTAATATCAAAGTGTTCTGTCCAGGTGTCCCACTCTTTGGTGTCAGAATCGTAGCTCCATGCTTGTTTATCATGCAATAGTGTACAATATTGCAGATTATCGATATTTCCCATCAGGTTATGTTTTTCTGCATATTGTGGACTACAGACCGGGGTAATGTATTCACTCATCAGATATTGATGTGATAGCTCATTGGACATAATATCATCAAAGTAAATCGCAAGATCGATACCATAACCGCGGAAATTCACATTTTCGTTACCGACCAGAATATTCAGATTAATGGACGGATATAGTTGATTAAAAGCAGCCAATTTGGGAACTAACCAGCATTGAGTAAAAGTAGGGCGGGAGTAAATAGTCAGATTACCTGATAACTCCTGATTTTTTATTTCCAGAATTTCCTGATTCAAATGCTCCAGAGTCGATTTAATTGTCCAAAATAAACGCTTTCCTTCACAAGTTAATTCAATCTTTCTGTGAAAACGTTGGAAAAGTTTGAACCCCAGTTCTTGTTCCAGTGAACTGATTCGATGGCTGACTGCACTGGCACTGATAGCTAGCTCATCAGCAGCCAGAGCAAAAGAACAGTGACGGGCCGCTATCTCAAATGTATGCAGTTTTGATAACTGGTTTCCATTGAGTAGCTTATTTACAACCATGAAATTATCATCTGTGTACATATGTATAATGTTTCTGTTTCATCGACGACGAGATAATGCAACCGTATCATTAAGGCGGCATGTTTCAGATAGTTTTAGTGATTCAAATCTCAAATAAAGTAAAAAATTTGATCTGCATCACTTAATTGGCTCAATCTGGCTCATGCATGACTATGTATTAATCATTTGTCAAAAATTGAATATTCATATTCAATAGTGAAAATGCATGTAACAAGCAGAGGCTAACTGTGGGGAATGATTAAGTGGATTCACAACCTTGGGTGATAGGTACGTTACTCACAAGTATTGTGTTAATTGTATTTACGATAATTAAATTAAAAATTCACCCTTTTTTGGCGCTGTTGTTGGCAAGTTTTTATGTCGGTGCATTGATGGGAATGAACCCTGTTGAGATGGTGAGTGCCATTGAAGGGGGAATTGGTGGTACGCTGGGTTTTTTGGCTGCGGTGATTGGTCTGGGGACCATTCTTGGTAAGATGATGGAGATATCCGGCGCAGCAGAGCGCATTGGTATCACATTGCAAAAATGCCGATGGCTTTCACCAGATATCATTATGGTACTGATTGGCCTGGTTTGTGGTATTACGCTGTTTGTTGAAGTGGGGGTAGTATTGTTAATCCCACTGGCGTTTTCTATTGCCAGGAAAACCAACACATCACTGTTGAAATTAGCGATCCCATTATGCACAACATTGATGGCGGTTCACTGTATTGTTCCTCCACACCCGGCCGCATTATTCGTGACGAATAAACTGGGTGCGGATATTGGTTCAGTCATTGTTTATGGGCTGGTAGTTGCTCTGTTTGCTGCTTTAATTAGCGGCCCATTATTCCAGAAATTTCTCGGTAGCCGCCTGCCTTTTAAATCGGTTCCGGCTGAATTTTCTGAAATTAAAGTTCACAAGGAAGAAGATTTACCCTCTTTAGGCATGACATTATTTACTGTGTTATTGCCAATTGGGTTAATGCTGATTAAAACCGCTGCCGAATTAAATATGGAAAAAGGCACCACGTTTTATACGATGTTGGAATTTATCGGCAACCCTATTACAGCCATGTTTATTGCCGCGTTTGTTGCCTATTATACTTTGGGCATCAGGCAAAATATGGGCATGAGTACACTGTTGACGAAGACGGAAGATTGTTTCGCCTCTATCGCTAATATCTTATTGATTATCGGCGCAGGCGGAGCATTCAATAGCATTCTGAAAGCAAGTGGGCTTAGTGATACGCTGGCCGTTGTTTTATCGGGCCTGGATATGCATCCAATTCTTTTATCTTGGTTGGTTGCTATTATTTTGCATGCAGCGGTTGGTTCAGCAACTGTAGCAATGATGGGTGCAACAGCGATTGTTTCACCAATATTGCCGTTATATCCGGATATCAGCCCTGAAATTATTGCGTTAGCTATTGGTTCCGGAGCTATCGGCTGTACTATTGTAACTGATTCGCTGTTTTGGTTGGTTAAGCAGTATTGTGGCGCAACGCTCAGTGAAACTTTTAAATACTATACAACCGCAACATTTATTGCATCTATTGTTGCGTTGGCTGGGACATTTCTTCTTTCTACCATTGTGTAATCAGAGGGAATAATAGCTCAGTCTTGAAAAATAAGAATAAGAAGTGCGGATGTGTCAGTACCAGGGAAGCCTATAAAATAGGCAGATTTATAGCTAAAATAATAAAAAATAAACAGTAACCGTAGTAATCAAAATAAGGGGAAGATAAAAAATAGATAAACTGTGATGTGCTGATGTTTTGTAGAAAATCGTAGTAAACATAACATATTGAATATAATAATTTTAATAATTAAAAAAGTAAGAGTTGTTTTTTTATATACCAGGGAAACACCAATCTTGGGTTAACACATAAATGAAAAGTACTGAGATTCAACAATTACTAAATGAGTATCCGTTAGTAAAAAATTTAATGGAATTGGAGGAAATCTTCTGGTTTAACCCTTGTAACACCACTTTTAAAGAGGGATTGCCTTTCGTGGGTTTGGATGCTGATGACGTCGGGAATGCTGAAGCACGCCTGAATCGTTTTGCACCTTATTTATGTAAAGCTTTCCCAGAAACAGAAGCCACACATGGCTTTATTGAATCAGAGATAGTCGCTATTCCTGCGATGCAGAAAACACTGGAGCAACATTATGGTGTGGATATCGCAGGAAAAGTTTTACTCAAAAAAGATAGCCACTTGCCTATTTCTGGCTCGATTAAAGCCCGTGGTGGAATTTATGAAGTATTGACTCACGCGGAAAAATTAGCATTACAAGCTGGTTTGCTTTCTGAAGACGATGATTACAGCAAACTGTTTTCAGAAGAGTTCAGGCAGTTCTTTAATCAATACAGTATTGCTGTAGGCTCCACCGGTAATTTGGGGTTATCCATAGGTATTATCAGTGCGAAGCTGGGTTTTAATGTCAGTGTGCACATGTCTGCCGATGCCCGTGAATGGAAGAAGCAAAAGCTACGTTCACATGGGGTTAATGTCGTGGAATATAAACAAGATTATGGGGTGGCCGTGGCCCAGGGCCGTAAAGAAGCGGAATCTAACCCCAACTGTTTCTTTATCGACGATGAAAACTCCCAAACGTTGTTTTTGGGGTATTCTGTCGCGGGTGCACGGGTAAAAGCACAGCTTGAGCAAATGAATATGGTAGTTGATGAAGATCATCCGTTATTCGTTTATCTGCCATGCGGTGTTGGTGGTGGTCCTGGCGGTGTCGCGTTCGGATTGAAGCTGGCTTTTGGTGATCATGTGCACTGCATTTTCGCTGAGCCCACCCATTCCCCCTGTATGTTGTTGGGTGTATATACCGGTCTGCACGACAGTATTTGTGTACAGGATATTGGCATTGACAATATTACTGCTGCTGATGGTCTTGCGGTAGGAAGGGCTTCCGGCTTTGTTGGGCGCGCTATGGAACGCTTGCTGGATGGTTTTTATACCGTTCATGATCAGGAAATGTATAACTTGTTGGGTTTACTTAATCGTGATGAGGGTATCCGGTTGGAGCCTTCGGCGTTAGTGGGGATGGCTGGTCCTGCGCGTGTTAGCGAAAACCTTGATTACCTGAATAGTAAAAACCTTTCGGTGGACAAGATGAAACAGGCTACACATCTGGTCTGGGCAACCGGCGGCGGTATGGTGCCTGATGATGAAATGACAAAATACCTAGATGTAGCTAAAATCTAATCGTAAGTAATTAAAAGTACCCGATTTGTATTATGAGTGTGATTCGTTGGTGAATCTGTTCAAAATCGGGTCTTTTTATCTGTATTAGTCATGACCTGCAATCAACGGCGGTTTTCAATCCACATTAAGTGATTTTCATCGGGCTTCAAACCCAAATTATTTGAAAATGGCATCTTTCACAGGGGCAATCCGGTCGATGTCTTGCCGTATTCTAGGCTATTGCTGAAAAACGCTTTGATTTGGTTTCCCACTCTGAAAAGTCATCTCCTTAATGTTTTTTCAGTTATATTCCCGCCCGCATTTGGCGGGAATATATCAATACACTTGTTACTTACATCAAGTATTTTTGTGATTAAATGCATGTGTTCTTGAATATTTCCACAGTGGTTCCCAGTAGGATTCTATGAAAGCTTTCACCGCATCTTCTCCCTCAATAAGATAGTTGAATTCCGAAAGATAACCCGGATAGAGATTATCAGAACCAACCACGTAAAGTTCATCATCAATTATTGTCACTTTTGCATGATTCCCAGGAGCGGGGGGAACTTTGGGATATACCGGACCACTTGCTTTAATTAAGGATCGGAATGGGCGTCCTATAGCACCTATCTGTGGAGGTCTTTCAGAAAGAGAGGGTTCTTTTAGCGTAGCAGTATAAGAATTTTCATCTGGGGTTGGCCATTTGTATGTAGTACCTTCAATCAAAAGATCTTCAGGGACTTTGTCTGTAAAGAAAAAAGGGGCAACCTCTATTCTTTTCAGTGCGGCTTGCCTGATTCCATCTGGATCTTCGAGCTTCCTATCTGTATGTTCATCATGTGTCAAATAGTATTTAAATATTTCAAACGTTCTTTTGGCTCCAGAACCAAAAGAATATTGATCACCAGCAGCACCTGCTGCTGCATCAAGTGGCGATACAACAATTTGAACTTCCAGCTCGGGGTTGGAAAGTAATGCTTCGATCAACCATCGGCACACATGATGGTCTCGCCATTGTTTTTTCCATGCACTGACAAGATCTTGTTGGGACATGCGAATTTTTTTCTTTGCATTCTTTATTATAAACTCTTTCATTATTTCAGAGCCTTTTTTATAATCCGTTCGCATATCAGGCCCAGACCAATATTTACCTACGGATAATATCCTGCTGGCTTTCTTATATTCTGGGTCCTTAGGTGGGTTTTTTAGGCATTCTTCTTTTTTTCTGTCTATATATTCAGTAATGTACTCTTTTTTTAATGGATCTTCCGGCTTTCCCACAATACCATTTGCATTAATCCACCTATTCTTATCTATATCAAAGAATTCTTTGGTTAAGAGGTCTGTATTAGCCTCCCACATGTTATTTAAAAATAATTGTGAGCTTAATGATGCCGTTCCTATAACTTTAACTGAGACATCATGAACTGGAGGGTAATTTCTAAAAAGATCCATATTTAAATTATGGCCCCCGACAAATGACTCAATTCCATCAACGGCGATAATTTTTGTATGATTCCATGTCATTCTGGTATCAGCTTCTGGGATCATTTCCTCTGGCAGCAGCTTCTTATCTAATGATATTTTAAGCCCGTCTACTATCCTGTAAAACCTACCAATCCATATTTCAGGTATACACTCCCAATTATCTCTCCTTTCCTGAATTAATTTGATAATATCATTCTTCAATGCCAGATATTCAGGGGTACCTTCAAAATATGAATTCACACCGTTTAACAAAGATGTTGGTGTTTGAGCGAATAAGAACCTTATCTGAGTTCTGTCCTTCCTGTTGATTTTTTTTGTAAATGCGCTATCAATAGCTGATAGGATAACTTTCCTCCACTCTGCATCTGGGGCATTCAAGGAGGAAATATCACAGCGATAACGCATGTTTTCCAGAATGCTGACAATAGCATCTTCAAATTCCTCTGCTCTTTTAACAGCCTGTGGCATTATCTCCTTTCCAAAAGGAAGCCCCCATATTTTGGGAGTATCAAATATTTTTACATAGTTAATTCCACTTGTTTTATTAAAGTAACCGTCCAGTTTTTTTTGTAAATCATCTAATAAATTCATATAGGTATCCTCCTCGCAACAGTTTTCTTACATATCAATCAACAGCCGGTCAGCATCAGGCGAGCCATTTGTAATCATAACCAATTTTTGAGGGGAGAGGGCTAAAAAAGATAAAACTAAGCTTCACTGTGCCCTTTCTAATGGCGTTAACGAAGAGCTTGCATGGATCGTTTAGAAAGAATGATGCTGGTGAACAGCATATGTCCTGACATCGAATGTCAGATCCCTCTTGTTTAATGTAACTGTGTAAGTTACATTAATTCATATCAGGCGGATCCCCCCGTTGCTAAGGGTTTGAGAATGAATACATTCCCTGACCGATGTTGTTTGTTGGTGGTATTACCTGGTTATGTACCTATTGATGATTTGCAACGAAGTGCATTTATTTAGTCCATAGTCCATATGAGAGAAAAAAATATGCCTACACTTTTTGACCCAATTCGCATTGGTGATCTCGACTTGCCGAACCGTATCATTATGGCTCCTCTGACGCGTAGCCGTGCAGTGGGAGAAGGACGTATCCCCAATGCTCTGATGGCGGAATACTATGTTCAGCGCGTATCTGCTGGTTTGATTATTAGTGAAGCGACTTCAGTAACGCCACAGGGCGTGGGTTACGCTGATACTCCTGGCATTTGGTCAGACGAACAAGTTGCCGGGTGGCGGTTGGTTACGGATGCGGTACATGCTGCCGGTGGGCGTATTTTCATGCAGCTTTGGCATGTGGGGAGGGTATCGGATCCCGCTTTCCTTAATGGGGAGCGACCCGTGGCTCCAAGCGCGATTGCAGTTGATGGTCATGTCAGCTTATTACGCCCAAAACGTCCTTTTGTGGTTCCACGGGCTCTGGAATCGGATGAAATTCCCGGCATTGTCGAGATGTTCAGACGTGGAGCGAAAAATGCGAAAGTGGCAGGATTTGATGGCGTGGAAGTACATGGTGCCAATGGCTATTTGTTCGATCAATTCTTGCAAGATAATGCTAATTTTCGTACGGATCAGTACGGTGGTTCAGTAGAAAACCGGGCACGGTTGTTGCTGGAAGTGACAGATGCTTGCATTTCAGTCTGGGGAGCATCTCGTGTTGGTGTACATTTGTCACCACGTGGTGGTCATTACTCCATGGCGGATTCTAATCCTATGATGACTTTCGAATACGTCGCGCGTGAACTGGGTAAACGTGGAATTGCTTTCATTTTCTCGCGTGATCCTGTTGTTGACGGTAATTTGGGTAAGATGATAAAAGAAACTTTTGGGTCAACTTATATTGCCAATGAGGAACTGACAAAAGAGAGTGCCGCGCAAGCGCTTGCTGACGGCAGGGCTGATGCAGTGGCTTTCGGTCACTTGTTCATCTCTAACCCAGACTTACCTCACCGGCTTTTAATTGAAGCGCCATTTAACGACCAACAACCGGAAACCTTTATGGCTCCTGGGCCTGTAGGCTATATCGATTATCCTGTGCTTACCTAGGTAAGGGGATATCTTACCCACAATGGATAGCCTAAGATGAAAGATGTTCGGGTTATTTTCCAGGGATGTAAATTAAAAGTTCTATAGAATTTTTACTGAACATCCCAGAATATCAGGTCGGCTCGTTTTACCAGAGTCGATCCTATTATCAACGCGAGGTAATTTGAAGGAGAAGTATCAATGTCAGATTCATTAAATATATCTATTGTTCGTCGTTTTTACGATTCTATGGGTGATGTCGATATTCTTCGCCAGATCATGGGGAATGACGTTGTTTGGGATATTACCGAAGGTTCCCGATATAGTGGGGTTTATGAAGGAATTGAAGATATATTGAACAATTTTTTTGTGCCACTTTTTAACGATACTGATGAATTCGTTGCAGATAGCTCTGAATATTTCGAGTCAGGTGATCATGTCATTGTGTTGGGTAATTACTTGGGACGAATAAAGAAAGGCAAACGATTTATTTCTCGTTTCGTTCACATATGGACAGTACGGGATGGCCTGTTAATTAAATTACAGCAGGTTGCCGATACTCTTCAGATTGAACGCGCCCATGCAGATCGTATCTAACCTGATATATCAAGCTCGTCACACTAGCTAAACCAGATAATGATATGTGGTAACAGATCAGGAGGAGCAGGAATGTTAATCAGACAGATTGACATCCTGAATTTCACTATTTACTATGCGGCGAAATGAGTGACATATCATATAACTTTTTTCTTATTTTCTGCTATTCTCAATGACATCCTTAAGATATACAGGGTTTTCCAGTGCCGACATCTACCCGTTTTGCCGTGGCTATTCATATTCTCACTGATATTGCGCTTCATCACGGTCAAGCTGTACGTTCCGAAGATATCGCAAAAAGTGTGAATACTAACCCGACTGTCGTTCGCCGGCTTTTGGGTGCCCTTGCCGAGGCCGGGTTGACCTATTCGCAAATGGGTCAGGGTGGGGGAGCGTTACTGGCCCGGCCACCGGAGCAGGTCTCATTGCTGGATGTTTATCGTACAGTTGAAGATCCATTATATTTCACGTTGCACCGTTCCAAACCCAATCCCAAATGTTATATCGGACACAATATCACTCCGGTTTTGGAAGATGAGTTCTCGCGTATTACCTGTGTATTGGAAGCTGCCCTGGCTGAAACGACAATTGCTGACATAGTCAATCGGGTTGAAGACTGCGCGGGTTTTCCTTTTAAGCCACATGATCTAAATTGTCAGCAGACTAAATAATTAGCGCTTTTATAGGCTTTTGTGGCAGTTTGTGACATTTTACTGGGATTTTCAACTCCGTTAAGTACTTTGTCTTGGCTCAAACTTATACGAAAACAGGTGATATTGATTATTTTGATATTCTGGCTCATCTTCACCCTGTTTATTAAGCAGTTTTACCAGCCATTTTCCTGTGTCCTTTCCTATTTTGGGGTAGTCAATGCGGATTGATGTCAGTGTTGGTTGTGTGTGATCGCAGTTATCAGAGCCTTCCAGGCAGGCAACAGCCAGATCAGCCGGTATTTTAAGCAGACGACGTTGACATTCAAACATGACGCCTAAGGCAATCACTTCATGGCTGCAAATCACGCCTTCCAATTCCGGTTGACGTAATAACATTTCAGCGATTGCCTGACAACCAAATTGCATACTGGCAGCATCCGGTGTAGTGATATTTTGGTCTGCGTTCTGATAGTGATGTAACATGGCTTTATTCCAGCCATTAATTTGCTGATTTTGCAAACGATTATCCATTTGGGCGCCAATATAACCAATATGCTTCCGGCCTTTACTCAGCATATGTTCAGTCAGGGTATAAGCTGCTGCGGAAAAATCCGTTTCTATATTGATTGTTGTTTGTTGTTGATGAGATCCCGCGACATTGATAATCGGGATATTGATATGAGAAATGTTGTTATAGATTTTATCTGCCAGTTGAGAACCGAAGATAACCAATGCGGCTGCGTTGCTTTGCAGCAATGTCATGATAATTTCGGCTTCCTTATTGCGGTTATATTCATGACATCCGAGTAAAACCTGAAAGGAATGTTTATTCAGCACTTGTTGCAGGGACTGTATAAATGTGGCGCTGGCTCTATCTGTCAAAGACGGAACAAGAACCGCGATAATATTGCTTTGGCCGGAGGCAAGTACGCCGGCAGCGCCATTGGGGATATATCCCAACTCCTGTATGGCGTGTTCAATTTTTTCCCGTAATTTATCCGATACCATGTCTGGTGTTCTCAATGTGCGAGAGACCGTCATTGAACCGACACCGGCATACTTAGCAACATCTTGTAATGTTACTCGCCCTGTATTACGGCGTTTTCGTGTCTTTTCCATCAATATTTTTCTATTTTTTTCATTAACGGCTATGAATTTGACGGTAGGATTCTACCTTATCTCAGGCAAGTCGTGGGAAAAAAACCATGATGTGTTTTTCGTATTCAGGTAAATCGATTAGATAACAATGATAGCGCTATCACAATAATGAATTACGATGATAGATAGCGCTACCATTTGTGATTAATATCTCTGGAGAGAGGACAGGGATTATAGAAGACGGAACACAATTTCAACCAGGAGAAACTGATGCTAAAAACTTTACTTACCCGTAATGTGATCCAAGTGATCCCTGACGCTAAAGATTGGCGCGAAGCTATTGCTATTGCTTGCCAGCCTCTGGTGGCAAACCATTCAATCTCACTCCGTTATATTGATGCTATTTACTGCTCTCATGAGGCCATTGGGCCCTATTACGTTGTCGGGCCGGGAATTGCTATGCCACATGCCAGACCTGAGGAGGGGGTCAACAAATTGTCTTTAGCATTAACCGTTATTAGCAACGGTGTTGAATTTGGTTCTGAAGAAAATGATCCGGTCAAGCTATTGATTGTCTTAGCAGCGACTGACAGCAATAGCCATATCGAAGTGATTTCTCAACTTGCTGCACTGTTTGATAATCAACAAGATACGGCGCTGCTGATAGGCGCTAAAAGTAAAGAAGAGATTCTTTTCGTTATTAACAAATACTAATTTGTTATTTTTTTGTTATGGGAAAACAGTATGAAAATCACAGTCGTTTGCGGAAATGGGTTAGGTACCAGCCTGATAATGGAAATGAGCATTAAAAATATCCTGAAAGAGATGGGGATAGATGCTGGCGTTGATCATGTTGATCTGGGTTCAGCAAAAGCAACTCAAAGTGATATTTTTGTTGGTACTAAAGATATTGCAGAACAACTGGTTGCTCAGGCAGTCGATGGCAAAATTGTTGCACTGGACAATATGGTGGATAAAGCCGCAATGAAAGCGCGTCTGTCCGTGGCGTTAGCCGAACTTGGTGCGTTGTAACCGGAGGCTGTCATGGAATTCTTCCATTTTCTGATGAGTGATGTCCTGTCAGAGCCTGCGATTTTAGTGGGATTTATCGCGCTTATTGGTCTGGTCGTGCAAAAAAAGCCGGTGACTGAATGTATCAAGGGCACCATAAAAACCATTATGGGTTTTGTAATCTTGGGGGCCGGGGCTGGATTAATCGTCTCTTCATTGGGGGACTTTGCGGCAATTTTCCAACATGCTTTTGGTATTCAGGGAGTAGTACCAAACAACGAAGCGATTGTTTCCATTGCGCAGAAAAGTTTTGGTAAAGAAATGGCAATGATTATGTTCTTTGCTATGGTGATCAATATATTGATTGCCCGTTTTACCCCGTGGAAATTCATCTTCCTGACAGGGCATCATACGCTGTTTATGTCCATGATGGTCGCGGTCATTCTGGCAACTGCGGGGATAAACGGCACTATGCTGGTGGTTATTGGTTCGGTGGTTGTTGGGGTTGCTATGGTTTTCTTCCCGGCGATTGCCCATCCATATATGAAAAAAGTGACCGGTTCTGACGACGTTGCCATTGGGCATTTTTCCACGCTCTCCTATGTTTTGTCCGGTTTTATTGGCAGCAAATTGGGTAACAAAGAACACTCAACGGAAGAGATGAATGTACCGAAAAGCTTGCTGTTTCTGCGTGATACACCGGTTGCCATCTCTTTCACGATGGCAATTATTTTCATGATCACTTGTTTGTTTGCCGGTGGTGATTTCGTCAGAGGAGTCAGTGGTGGAAAAAATGGGTTTATGTTTTCGTTAATGCAATCCATTACCTTTGCCGCAGGTGTATATATCATACTGCAAGGTGTGAGAATGGTGATTGCAGAAATCGTCCCTGCGTTTAAAGGAATTTCTGACAAATTAGTTCCGAATGCTAAACCTGCTTTGGATTGTCCGGTTGTATTCCCTTACGCGCCTAATGCGGTATTAGTGGGTTTCCTGAGTAGTTTTATTGCCGGTATCATCGGTATGTTTATATTATATGCATTGGGTATGACGGTAATTATTCCCGGTGTCGTGCCACATTTCTTCGTTGGCGCTGCGGCTGGGGTATTCGGTAATGCGACAGGTGGTCGCAGAGGCGCTATTCTCGGTGCTTTTGCTCAGGGCTTGCTGATAACTTTTCTGCCTGTATTCCTGTTACCTGTTCTGGGGGATATTGGTATTGCTAACACGACATTCAGTGACGCTGACTTTGGTGCATTGGGCATTCTGTTAGGCATTATTGTTCGTTGATTGGAATATCTGGAGTTTGAAACAGGGTTATAAATACCCTGTCTCGATCTCTTTTACCAAAATATTAATGCAAACCATTCGACCATAATAAGCTTCAATCAGTGCTCATGCTGGTCTCGTGGTTTCTTAATTTTCTAAAAGTCTTTAACAAAAGAAACGAGTGAATAAATATTCAGAAAAATGATAATTTAGCCTCGTATTAAGCCCTTTATTTTTATTTATCAAATTGTTTTCCATATATCAGCTTAGGGGGGAGTTTAATCGAAAAGTAGATTAATTAAACAGGTCAGAGAGAAATACGTAATAATGAAATCGTGATTATTTATAGCAAAATGTGGCCTATAGACTGAAGGTATTTTGGGGGGATATAAAGATCATAACCATTCTCTTTGCAAAATGTTCTTAATTCAATAGCTGAGTTAACTGATAGTTTCTCATAGATACTTTCGAAATATTTTTCCACAGTGCGATATGAAATTTTCATTTCTTCAGAAATATATTTATTGCTGACGCCACGGCAGAATAAAAAAATTATTACCCATTCTTTCTCTTTTAAGATAGCATTTGGTGGCTGAAATATAATCGATATAGGAATATCATTCTCCATATAATGAGACACGGTAAAGTTATGTATTTCTCTGGCGTGAGCAATTACGCCAATACACTGATTATTTTCATCCATTAATGGGTATTTATTACAAAAATAGGATGTAAATTGTTCGTTTTTGTTTAGAGCATAAGAGGTAAGAGATGATATTCGCTGCATATACTGTAAGACCTTACGATCATGTTTCTCAAAAAGGTGAGTAAATTTATTAACTGGTGTTAGTAATTCTTTATCGGTATATCCAATAACATTAAAGTTTTCAGGTAACTTATTGACTTTAATAAACATTGCATTTGCATAAATAAAGCGGAATTCCTTATCTTTTACAAACCACGGTTCTGAGCTTTTATCCCACATATTAGTTAGCTGAGGAGTAATAAAAGGGACTTTTTTACATCCTGATTGACTCATATTTGACCTTTATAACATTATTACCTTATAAAAATTTGAGTAAATAGACGACATTTATAAGTAAGACAATAAAAATCTTTTTGGTGCATAGAGATCAAAGCTATTTAGTCGGCAATATTCCTCCAATTGTGAATCTGAACTAATGTTCAACTTATTGTAAATCTTTCTTATGTATACATCTATGGTTTTATCAGCAATATTAAGTAATTGGCTGATTTTTTTCCTGCTGTATTTTTGCAGAAAAAGGAAGACTACCTCCCATTCTCGCTCAGTAAGGAGGTGAGTCGGTGATTGAAATATAATAGAATTGGGTAGTTTGCTATGGAATAGCCGAGTGAGTGAGTTATCCTGAATTTTCCAGGCATGGAACAGGATGCCGATACATTTTTTTTCATCATCATAGAGTGGAAACTTTTCCTGGAAATAAGATGATAAAACTTTATCTCGTCCAAATACATGCGTTTCTAACGATAAAACACTCTCTTCATTTGCTATTACTTTTAAATCATGTTTAATAAAGTCTTCAGAAAATTCATTGCCTTTCCAGGGAATGTCGCTATCATATTTACCTTCATAATCATAAGTGGTATTGATATTTTGAAGTTTAATTAATGCATCATTACCATAGAGAAAACAGGAGGATTTATCTTTTACTCCCCACGGTTCGTTGCTGGTTTCCAGGGTGTTTATTATTTGTGACGAAATAGTCGAATTTTTTATAGTCATATTTATTGTTATATAATATCCTGATTTAGGAAAACATGATGCTCTCTTGTTGCAAAAATCTTTCTGGTACATAGAGATGAAAACCATTAAGTCGACAATATTCTTCCAGTTGTCGGTCGGAATTAACTCCAATTTTGCAATAAATCCTTGATATATGAATTTCAAGGGTATGATAGGATATATTCAGTATTTTCCCGATTTGTTTACGGGGGGATTTTTGTAGAATCAAGAAAATAATATCACACTCATGTTGAGTAAAAATTTCAGATGGCGCTTGGAACATAATGGATTCGGGTAATTTTCCATAAAACAGATGTGTTAGAGAAAAATCTTTTACTTTACCTGCATGAAATAGAGTTCCGATACAATTTCCTGAGTCATTATAGAAAGGGTATAATTCAAATAAGTATGAACAAAGAATTTGATTTTTACCAAAAGGATGGGTTTCCAGTGAATATGTTTTTTGCTCCAGTTCTTCTGCTTTACGATCATGTGATTGAAAGTCTGCTTCAAATTCTGCTGTTGGGGCAGGAAGCTCTCTATCATATTTTCCTTCAATATTATAATTATGAGGTAGATTAAGGAGATCACAATAGGCTTTATTGGCATATATAAAACATGATTTTTTATCTCTGATACCCCATGGATCGTTGCTTGTCTCCATCGTATTGATTATTTGTTGGGGAATAACTATTTTATTGATATTTTTCATTATTAAGTCCTATTTATATATTTAATAAATTTATAATTCTCTGCTTCCGAGAGATATAAATCTCTCAGGAACATAAAGATCAAATTTATTCTCTTTACAGAAGTTTTTTAATTCTATCTGTTGTGATAGATTAAATTTTTGGTAAATTGATTGAATGCAGTTAACAATATGTTCTGTACTCAGCATTAATTCTTCACTGATGCTTTCTTCATCCAATGAGCGAAGAACGAGAAAAAGAACTTCCCATTCAATTTGTGTCAATAAATCATTAGGTGGCGTGAATTCCAGTTCTGCCGGAGGGGTTTTTTCATAATAATAAGAAATAGAGAAATTTTGAGTTTTGTACATATGAAAAGTGATACCGATACAACGGCCATGATCATCACAAAGTGGATATTTGTCACAAATATAGGTTTGCTTAGTTTTATTTTCTCCAAATGGATGAGTTTCCATTGAAGTTACTTTTTGCATAGTTTGAATAACTTTTTGATCCTGACGGTAATATTCTTCTTCATATTCTGCAATAGGCGAGGGTAATTCATCTGTGGAAAGCCCGGTAATATCAAAATCTTCAGGCAAGTCGAGTAGTTGGTAAAAGGCAGGGTTGGCATAGATAAATTTTGACTGGCAATCTTTAGCCCCCCAAGGTTCATTACTTTTTTCCCACATGTAAATTAATTGCGGGGTGATATTGTTTGGTTTGTTTCTTATATTTGACATGGCAACTCCTTAATTATCATTTAAGTAATTGTCTGAAGAGTTTTTTAATGATTCTACTTAAAATAACCTGATCATATAATATATTGCAACAGTTAATTCGTCAAAAAATAATATTTTTTATTTTTACCTATATGTGTTAATTAAATAATTTATTATTTGATGTATAAATATCTCTATATGGGAAATATAACTTCTGGTACGATTTTGCATTGGAATTATTTAAATGTTTTTATGTGAATTTAATCTAATACTTAACATCCCTTGTCTATTTTCCTATTTTTCTTATTTGTCGAGATCATATTCCTTGTCATGAATATTATTTGAGACAGATTAAGCATAGCATCACAGGAAGATGAAATGATATCTATCCCATTGTTTTAAATAATAAATAATTGAAAAGGCAACATGTGACTTTTAAACGTATAAGTACCCTCGAAAATCATATTTTTGCGCAAATAATTAGCTGAAAAGGGTAATAATGAGTCATAATGTCTGGGTTTTTGAAGATACCACTAAGTAGTAAAGGGCATTATTATGGCGACATGGATAAAATTGGGCGGTGATTTTGAAAAATCGAACGTCGTATCTGGCTGTTGTACAGCATTGTTTTGTGCAAAGGAACCTATGCTAATGTTACCAGCCCAGCCAGTCATTTTGTTGCCTGCTGGATTTCTCCGGCAGAAGAATAGAGAGATGGAACGTTTATCGACAGCCGGCAAGTATTAGCACATCAACATCCTTCCTTGTGATTTGAACCAAAAATCAATCTGGCTGACAGGTCCTTTTGTTAAAATGGTTGTTGGGCCTATCACAGTGATTTTTGTTGATATTTTCAGTCAACATGACTCATTTGATGAGGGATGATTAATTGAATCACTATTTTTCTTTTTATTGTGTGATGGTAAGAATAGAGGAGGGTTACCGGAGAGCAGACATTGAAAACCTATCTATTACACAGCTTGAACATGGATCAGGCACAGCAAAAGCAATTTCGTTCAGTCATCTGCCGCTATTTTGGTGCAGATTTAGTTACTATGGGGGATTTAGGGTTGGTTCAGGGTCTTAATCAGTTACAGATAACGCAGTGTGTTCAATGCGTTAAAGCAAAGAATATTTGGGATAGACCATAATGGGTCAACGAAAACATCTGACGCAACACGAAGTGGAAAGTATGCTGGAAGTGGCAAAAGAGAGCTCTAATCGGGAGCGCGACTATTGCCTGGTATATATGAGTTTTGTTCATGGCTTACGTGTTAGCGAAGCTAGGCATCTACGATTATCCGATCTGGATTTGGACGATGGAAGTTTGTACATCCGGCGTTTAAAAGGCGGATTTTGTACCAATCATCCTCTCTTAGGTTATGAGATTCGGGCGATCAAGGCGTGGCTCAAAGTGCGTAAAACCTTTCAGGGTGCAGATAGTGATTGGTTATTTTTGTCACGTTACGGGAAGCCGTTGACCCGTCAGCGCATTTATCAAATTATTAGCCAGCTAGGGCAACGGGCTAATATTTCTATAGGTTCGCATCCGCACATGTTGCGGCATGCCTGCGGTTTTGCTCTAGCAGATAGGGGAGTGGATACCCGGTTGATACAAGATTATCTTGGACACAGCAACATTCGCCACACAGTGCGGTATACCGCCAGTAATGCAGAGCGTTTTCACGGTGTTTGGAGTGTAAAAAGGAACCGACATCGGGAATTACACTTCGATTATGTCCCAAGGGCTTCTGCTTGTTCAGTTGAATAAGCAATTCTGATGTATGCGCCTGTTAAGGCGCATACATAAAAACGATATTAATGAATATTGCCGACAATACAGGTAAGTATGTTTTCATATTTATCATGGTCAGTTTTCCTCAATTCCTACCGCGTTATCCGTATAGCGTAATAAGGCCAACGGACCTTGTTTATCCTGTTGAGTGCAAATTAGTGCTTGCTTCAACTGATGATCCATCTGTAAAAATAATGCATCGCGCTGCCGAATATCCGCCACAATATCGGTCCTTTCATTTAGTGTTTTTCAAATAATTGTTCTTGATCCCGGAAAAAATGGTATTTCTCCGGCGCAACCAGTTCGGCAAGCTGTTTTGGCTCCGGGTCCGGGAAATGATAGGGAGGTGGAAGATTGTTAGGATCATGCCAATGCTTAATCACCGGCAACCTATCGCTGATCTGCCCGATAGTTACATAGCGATATTGATGGCCTTCGGCTTCACCATCGACGCTGCTTCACCGCGTATTTCCCGCAACGGGCGCTGTTCCATTTCATCCGCCAACGATTGGGCGTGGATATACAAGGTCACCGGATAAGCTGACAGGTCTTCTTCCCTGAGCACCCCGAAACCATCGGTTACCCCCTGACGCACATAACCTGGGGTTCCGCGATTGATCAGGCGATAAGGCTGGTTGACCAGCGGCTTATCCTGTTCATCCACCAACTGAAATTCTACCCAGTGTCTCAAATACTTCTTACAATCTAAACCCAGAAGCGGATCTAATATACCCATGGGTTTAACCTCCTTCTTTTAACATTATATAGGCACGCAGACCAAACATCAGTCATTGAAAATCCCACAAGATTTCTCCTGTTTGATCGTCAATCACCTTCATCAAAAATAACATAATAAAAATCCCATTGCTGTCGACAAGAAAGAGTGCTTATGTCGGGTGTAATGGTTATTTGACGACAGGAATACAAAAATGCATTCCAAATCGATTAATCCCTTTGAATAAGGGGAACAGGGGCTGAGATTTCCATCATATTGCCAATATGATGGAATTTAAGTAATAATTATTAAACTTTCATCAGATAGCAAGCATTTTTTATAAATTTACAAAAATATAAATTTGTAAGAAATTGTTACAAACTGTAAGAAAGTATGACAAGTTCAGCACGGATTCAATTATTTTCAATCTAATAAACTATAAAACGGATAGTCATGATCATTACGACAGAATAATACTATCTGTTTGCTAATTCCTTCAATTGGAGATATTTAAAGAACGATATCGGAAAAAGTGTGCGTAATCTCAAAAAATCGCAATATTATACAGTGCAAATATTGAATAATAATTAATCATACTCCACACTGGTTGAAACGTTTCAGTTTTATCTCATTTTCCTTTGTGGTGGGTTTTAACGCTTTTTTTCTCAGCATAACTGAGACGATTCTATCTTCAGTAAGAGAGGAAAACCATGTTCCAGTTGGCTCTGCAAAATATCCACACTGGTGCAACTGCAACCAGTAAAGAGGATGCTATTCGCCAGGTGGCGGCCATGCTAGCCGCTAATGGTAACGTCAGTGATGACTATGTTGACGGCATGCTGCAACGTGAAAGGCAAATTTCTACTTACCTTGGCAACGGTATCGCTATTCCGCATGGCACGATCAATACCCGTGATTTGGTGCTGAAAACCGACGTACAGGTATTTCACTTCCCACAGGGTGTGGAATGGGATAAAGGCGCTATGTGTTATGTGGTCATTGGTATCGCTGCATGTTCCGATGAACATTTGTCACTATTGCGTCAGTTAGCACACCTGTTGAGCGACGATCGCATTGCCGGGCAGCTAAAAACTGTCGATTCAGCTCAGGCACTGCGTAGCTTGCTAATGGGAGAAGGCCAGCAAGCCGAGTTTAAATTCGATACCAGCCTGATTTCTCTGGATATTAATGCTGGCGATCTGATGACACTACAAGCGCTGAATGCCGGGCGGTTACAACAAGCGGGTGCGGTGGATACGACTTTTATCAGTAAAGTGATTAACAGTAAGCCGCTGGATCTCGGACAAGGTATTTGGTTGAGCGACAGCCCCGACGGTAACTTAGCTAGCGCGGTAGCCGTCAGCCGGTTATGCACGCAGGACAACGAGGTAGTGGTGATGCTGTTGACCGTTGCGGTTACCGACGACCAACCGCTGAATGTGTTGCATCACCTGAGCAATTTGCTATTAACACAAAAAGCGGAATGTTTGCTGAAGGCTGATGCGCCGACAGTGCTGGCATTGCTGACCCGTGGCGCACCAGAGCAAAGTGAAATATTCAGCGGGGAGTTCGTCGTGTGTAATGACCACGGTTTGCATGCCCGTCCAGGTGCGGTGTTGGTCAACGTTATCCGGCAATTTTCCAGTGAAATTACCATGCTCAACCTTGATGGTACCGGTCGACCGGTAAATGGCCGCAGCCTGATGAAAATCATGGCGCTGGGCGTTAAAAAAGGTCATCGGCTTCACGTCGTTGCCAACGGTGATGATGCACAGCAGGCGATAACTGCCATTGGTGAAGCGATTGCTTCCGGTTTGGGTGAGGGGGAGATGTAATGAAAACGTTGCTTATCATTGATCCTTTGTTAGGACTGGCCGGAAGTTATCTGGTGAAAACTGTCCTCAGTGCTGCTGCGGCGGAAAATGGTCTGATACTGACAGAAAATCCGGTTGAAGCCGATTTGGTGGTAGTGACTGGCGATACCATACCTGCCGATAACACCCTGAATGGCAAGCGAGTTTATCTTGGCAACACGGAACAGGCATTGCATGCGCCGGAAGATTTCTTTCGGCAAGCAAAAGCTGACGCACAGCCATATCAGATGCCGGCAACTGACCTGAGTTGTGACACAAAACGTATTGTTGCGGTTACCGCCTGTCCTACGGGGGTGGCGCATACCTTTATGGCAGCCGAAGCTATCGAAACCGAAGCCAAAAAACGTGGCTGGTGGGTGAAGGTGGAAACCCGCGGTTCAGTGGGGGCGGGTAATGTCATTACGCCGGAAGAGGTGGCAGAAGCGGATCTGGTGCTGGTAGTCGCGGATATTGACGTGGATCTGGCGAAATTTGCCGGAAAGCCCATGTACCGTACCTCAACCAGTCTGGCGTTGAAGAAAACGGCTCAGGAGTTTGATAAAGCATTGGTTGAAGCAAAGCCTTTCGAGCCGGAAAGGCAAGATGCTAAAACCGGGCAAGGGGAAGAGAGCACTGGCATCTATCGCCATCTGTTAACCGGTGTCTCTTATATGCTGCCGATGGTGGTGGCGGGTGGGCTGTGTATCGCGCTGTCATTTGCCTTTGGTATCACCGCATTTAAAGAACCGGGCACATTGGCGGCGGCGCTGATGCAGATCGGTGGTGGTTCGGCTTTCGCCTTGATGGTGCCCGTGCTGGCAGGTTATATCGCTTTCTCAATCGCTGATCGCCCCGGTCTGACGCCTGGACTGATTGGCGGCATGTTGGCCGCCAGCACTAACGCGGGCTTTATCGGCGGCATTATTGCCGGTTTCCTTGCCGGTTACACAGCGAAGCTGATCAGTGCCAAAGTGAAGTTGCCGCAGAGTATGTCAGCATTAAAACCGATCTTGATTATTCCGCTGTTCGCCAGCCTGATTACCGGTCTGATTATGATCTACGTTGTCGGTAAACCGGTCGCCGGTATTATGGCGGGTCTAACGCATTGGCTTTCAAATATGGGCACAACCAACGCGCTCCTGTTAGGTGCCATTTTGGGTGGGATGATGTGTGCCGATATGGGGGGAGCGGTAAACAAAGCCGCCTATGCGTTTGGTGTCGGTCTGCTCAGTTCACAAACCTACGCGCCAATGGCTGCCATTATGGCGGCGGGAATGGTTCCACCGTTGGCAATGGGCGTGGCGACACTGATTGCCCGGAAGAAATTCGATAGCGTTCAGCGGGAAAGCGGCAAAGCCGCATTGGTGTTGGGTTTATGCTTTATTTCCGAAGGGGCGATCCCTTTTGCTGTCCGTGATCCGATGCGTGTACTCCCATGTTGTATCGTCGGTGGTGCGGTGACCGGGGCTCTCTCTATGGCCGTGAGCGCACAACTGATGGCAC
The DNA here is from genome assembly GCF_042879395.1 of Photorhabdus sp. RM322S. Classification (NCBI taxonomy): domain Bacteria; kingdom Pseudomonadati; phylum Pseudomonadota; class Gammaproteobacteria; order Enterobacterales; family Morganellaceae; genus Photorhabdus; species Photorhabdus sp. RM322S. Next base: position 46,512 of record NZ_JBHFKW010000001.1, on the reverse strand, counting down.
CGCATGGTGGCTTGTTTGTACTGTTGATCCCAGGGGCTATCACACCAGTACTGGGTTATTTGATGTCGATTATTGTCGGTACACTGTTGGGAGGATTAACTTACGCAGTGCTGAAACGTCCGGAGCCAACCACAATCAAAGCGTAAAAATAGTTTAATGAAGAGACGAATTTTGCGGCAATTGCAAAAAAACACTCATTTAATCGTGACCTCATTCGCATTTTTACTATTTTCCGATTGTTATTTGTCTCCTTAAATCGGATATAAATACATTCAAAAAAATGAAGAATAATTATGAGTCATGGTCTGCTTAAAAAAGAGGGGGTCGCTCAGGCATGTTTGGCGCGTTATCTGCTAGGTGAGTGCAATGGTAACCGCTTGAAGACCATTGAAGAGCTGTCATCTGACTATGCGTTGTCGGTTGGGTTGGTACAGTTTGCATTAAAAAAACTGGAGAATTCCGGTGCAATTTGTGTGGATCGACGGGGGCGTAACGGTAGTTACCTGGTCAGTCTGGATCACAAGGCGCTGTTAGCACATGCCGATATCGGTAACGTGGTTTGTGTGATGCCGTTGCCTTATACCCGATTGTACGAAGGGCTGGCGAGTGGTCTGAAAGCGCAATTTGATGGTATTCCGTTTTACTTCGCTCATATGAGGGGTTCAGACGCCAGGGTGGAATGTCTGCGTAACGGCATTTATGACCTGGCAGTGGTCTCTCATCTGGCGGCGCAAACTTATCTGGAACAGCGTGATGTATGCTCTGTACTTGAATTAGGCCCACATACCTATGTTGGCGCACATCAACTGATTTATCGCAAGGGAGGTGAACATAACATCCGTCGTGTTGGGTTGGATAATCGTTCTGCTGACCAGAAGATCATGACTGAGGTGTACTTTGCCGGGCAGGATATCACGCTGGTGAATATCTCTTACCACGAGAGCCTGTACAAAGTGGCGAAAGGTGACATTGACGCAGTGATCTGGAACGTTAGCAGAGAGGATGAACTGAGTTCCCGGGAGCTTATTGCGGTACCGCTCCATGGAAATCCGTTCTTTATACAAGCTTCTGAGGCGGTGATTTTAACCAGAGTTGATGACATTCCGACTCAACAACTTTTACGTACTACAGTGAATAAAACAGAGTTGTTAGCTCATCAACAACGTGTACTGACAGGTCAACAGGATCCAAGTTATTAGTTTGAAATGGACGGAGTAAATGAAATGGAAAATCGACTGAATCTGCTCTGTCAGGGAAATGTCATCGATCAGGATATCTGTGATGGCATGCTGCAAGTTGTGACTCAGCTTGAGAATGATTGGGAAATCCCTGTCAGGAACGGGCTGGGAGAAATGGTAATAACACATATGGCAAATGCGTTGATGCGCTCGCGCCGGGGAGAACAAATCGGTTCAATGGATGCTGAACTGCTGATGGAAGTACGTCAATCTGATGCTTTTGCGCATTTGCAGGCGATTAACGCTTCGTTGCTGGCACAATTTGACGTGCAATTACATCCCTGTGAAGAGGGTTATCTGCTGGCGAACTTGTTTAGCCTTTGGGCGGCAAAAGATCAGGAGTAGCACGGCAACAGAGGTGAAGGAATTTTTTTTCCATCAAATATTCAAAAAAATAATTATTTAAACATTTATTTCTTGCTTTGGCATTGACCGCTGTCAGGCGTACAAGGAGGTACAGCATGTTTATTAACGCACTAAAAAAACAAAATCCTGCACTGATTGAGGCCGCCCATACATTATGGATGCAAGGAGCTTTACTGCCTGATACTTATGTCATTGACGTTGATCAGGTTTTGGAAAATGCCAAACGGTTGCTTGCGGTAGCGGAGTACCATGATATTGCGCTGTACCTGATGACTAAACAGGTTGGGCGCAACCCCTGGTTGGCACATAAGCTGATAATACTGGGTTATCAGGGTGTCACTGCGGTGGATTTTAAAGAAGCCAGGATATTAATGAGCAGGAAGATTCCGGTTATCCATGCCGGTCATCTGGTGCAGATCCCCCGTAACATGATGCTCTCTGTGATACAGCAACATCCGGAAGTTATCACGGTATTTTCTTTGGAAAAAGCGGAGGATATTTCCTGTCTGGCACAGCATGAGGGAAATGTGCAATGCATTATGCTGAAAATCTATGATGATCATGATCATTTATATCCTGGACAGGAAGCGGGTTTTCATTTGTCGGAATTGAACACCGTTGTTCAACGCATTATGGCAATGCCCGGCGTAAAACTGATGGGATTAACGCATTTTCCCTGTTTGTTGTGGCAGGAGGCTTTGCAACAGACACTGCCTGCATCAAACTTATTTACCTTATTAAAAGCAAAAGACATTTTACAGCGGGCAGGGGTTGAGGTAACACAGATAAATGCCCCGTCGGCGTCAAGCTGTACCACCTTGCCGTTACTGGCAAAATATGGTGTTACCCATACAGAACCCGGACACGCACTAACCGGAACAATCCTTGCCAATTTTCAGGGAGAGCAGCCCGAACGTATTGCCATGCTGTATCTGACAGAAGTATCCCATCGGTTTAATGGCAACAGCTATTGCTATGGAGGCGGTTATTATCGTCGTGGGCGAGCTCATAACGCGCTGATATTCATGCCAAACGGCCAGATCATATCCACTCACCTGTTACCGATGGATAACAGCAGTATTGATTACCACTTTTCCCTTAGCGGTGAATTTCCGGTCGGCTGTGCTGTCGTGTTGTGCTTTCGCACTCAGATATTTGCTACCCGCAGTGATGTGGCGTTGGTTAGCGGCATCCAATCAGGGCATCCGGTATTGGAAGGGCTTTACGACAGCCAGGGAAATCGTATCCCTGCTAATGGGGAATAAATTCATTTGCATCATCCTCACATTTGGGCAGCATTCTCATGACTCAGCAAGATAGATTTGATGCATCCGGCTATACCTATGCGCATGAGCATCTGCATATTGATTTATCGTCATTTAAAAACAACCTTGACTGCCGGCTGGATCAATACGAGCTGATTTGTGATGAGATGAAAACATTGGTCAGCCTGGGTGTACGCAATATTGTAGAAATGACCAATCGCTACATGGGGCGTAACCCACAGTTTATGCTGGATTTAATGCGGGATTCCGGCATTAACGTAATCGCCTCAACCGGTTATTACCAGTCTGCTTTTTTTCCTCAGCATGTGGCACACACCACAGCCCGACAACTGGCAGATGAAATGATCGCTGAGATTGAGCAGGGTATTGATGCTACAACGCTGAAAGCTGGGGTCATTGGGGAAATTGGTTCCAGCAAAGGGGTGATTACGCCAGATGAAGAGAAAATATTTCACGCTGCGGCTATCGCGCATTTGGAAACCGGGCGTCCTGTCTCTACCCATACGTCATTAGGCACGATGGGGCTTGAGCAATTAACGTTACTGAAAAAGCAGGGCGTAGATGCTGAACGGGTGGTGATTGGTCATTGTGATCTCAGAGACAATCTGGACAACATACTACGCATGATTGAACAGGGAGCTTACATACAGTTCGACACGATTGGCAAAAACGATTACTACCCGGATGAAAAACGGATCGCCATGTTACAGACATTGGCCCAACGCGGCCTGCTTAACCGCGTCATGTTATCGATGGATATTACCCGCCGTTCCCATTTGAAGGCCAATGGTGGCAATGGGTTTGAATATTTAATCAGCACCTTTGTGCCGATGTTAAGCCATGCCGGATTGACACAGATAGAAATTGATTTGATGTTACGTGATAACCCTGCTGTATTTTTCAAATAAAGGAAAAACATATGAGATTTGTTATTGGAGGACAAATTGAGAAGGAAAAAATTGCTGAAACCTTACGCCGCCTGGCCGGGGATAAAGTCTCATCCATTACTGTAATGGGCGACATTGATGCCGCTATGGCCCTCAAGAGCGGTAATGCGGATTACTACTTGGGGGCTTGTAATACCGGTGGAGGCGCTTTGGCAATGGCGATTGCTATCGTGGGTATTGATAAATGCGTCACGATTAGCATGCCGGGGAAAATCCTGCCTGATGAAGAAATTATTACCCATATTAACGCGGGGAAAACGGCATTTGGTTTTACCGGTCAGGATATAGAAGCCGTTATTCCGGTGGTCATCAGGGCTATTTTTTCTTCATGAGGACAGGAAGATGGAATATGAGTTTTTCACACGTTTAATGGAAATTGATCCGTTTAAAGCGGGTTTATTGGCCGTTATTGGTGGAATATCCACCATGATGGCTAACCGTGGCATCGCGGTGTTTCATGATGGTTTGCGCCCTTTAATCCCGGAACATCTTGAAGGGCGGATGAATCGTAAAACCCTGGCTGCGACCAGTTTTGCCTTAAGTTTTGGCTTGGTTATCGGTTTTGGTATCCCGTTTTCGCTGACGGCGCCAATTATTCTGGTGCATAGCCTGTTGCTGGGAACCGACGTCATTGGCACTTGGTGTGCAAACAGTAAAAAAGGTTTCATATTTTCCGGGATCCTGGGGGCACTGTATGCCGTCGCTTTGATGACGGGTTTACGATCGGTTGTCGATATCTTTGCCCATTTGCCGGTGAATTTCATGAACAACCTGAGCAAAGTTGGCGATCCCATTGTTGCCTGCTTCGCGTTGTTTCCTGCCATTGTTGTGGCCTATCAATACGGATATGGCAAAGGGATATGGGTACTGATTGCGACATTGGTGGGGTATGTCGCGACCAAAGCGATAGGCTCACTGAGTTTTGGCGGTTCCCTGGATAAACCGGTACAACTGGATCCTAACGGGATAGCGCTGCTGATTTCGATGATTGTGATGTTCTACTTTGCCATGAAAGAGCGTGCGCCCAAAGCAGGGGATGGGCCGGCCACGGCGAAAGGCGCGAATGAGATGCTGGTCGGCTTGTTTTCCACGCGGATCCAACGTATTCAAAACAACCTCTGGTTACTAGTGCTCAGTGGGGGTCTAACTGCGGTAGCGGCCTCGATGTCACTCAGTTTATTGGCGGAAGGTCCTGTATCACTGCAACTGATGGCTCAGGGTGAAGGGGCTAATGCCATGTTGGTTGCGCTTGCCAGGGCGATTAGTTTTGTTCCGTTAGTGGGGATGACGGCGATTGCCACCGGAGTTTATAGCCCGGTCGGCATGAAGTTCGTGTTTGTCGCTGGATTAGTCACGAATAACCCGTGGATCGCCTTCATTGCCGGCAGTGTGATTATGTTTATGGAAATCAAACTACTGGCAAGAATTGCTATCTGGCTGGATAAATATCCTGGCGTAAAAGCATGTGGCGACCATATTCGTACTGTCATTACCCGTATGTTAGAAGTTGCGCTATTGGTAGGGGGAATGATTGCTGCCAATGCTATCCTGCCGGGCATGGGATTTATGGTGGTAGCGGGCATTTACCTGCTCAACCGTACATCTAAGCGTCCTTTGGTTGAAATGGCTATTGGGCCTATTGCAACGATTATTGTTGGGGTTTTAGCCAACATTATCCATTTGATAGGCATCGGTTAATCGAATCAACTTCCCCCTTTATTTTACGATGAAAAAAATAAAGGGGGAGAGCAGGGGAGCAGATATTGAACACTTATCCATTACATAGTCTGAATATGGAGCAGGCACAGCAAAAACAGTTTCGTTTGGTTGATATTATCTGCCGTCATTTTCCCGGCGCAGACTTTCTTACCACGGGAGATTTAGGGTTGGTACCGGGGTTGAACCAGCCACAGATGACACAGCGAGTTGAGCGGATCATTGCTGATTTCTTTTCGGCTGAGGCTGCTGTGTTGGTGCAAGGGGCGGGAACTGGTGCAATACGTTGTGGTTTAGCGGCATTGCTCAAGGCAGGCGATACCTTGCTGATTCATGATGCGCCGTTATATCCCACGACAGCGATGATTGCTGAACAGATGGGATTACATCTTGTTCGGGCGGATTTTAATCAACCAGAACAAATACGGGTTGCGATTTTGCAACATTGGCCGATGGGGGGATTGGTACAGCATACGCGGCAGAAAATTGATGATTCTTATGAGCTGGCGGCTGTCATATCACTGCTGAATGCGGCGTCACTACCGGTTCTGGTTGACGATAATTATGCTGCTATGAAAGTGGAACATATTGGTTGTGAATGTGGTGCGGCGTTATCGACTTTTTCCAGCTTTAAACTGTTCGGTCCGCAAGGTGTCGGTGTTGTGGCAGGTCAACAAACGCTAATAGACCGCATCCGGCGTAATATGTATTCCGGCGGAAGCCAGATACAAGGATTTCAGGCATTAGAAGTATTGCGTGGACTGGTATTTGCGCCAGTGATGCATGCGATACAGGCTCAGGTTAATGAAACGCTGGTTATCTGGCTTAATCAGGGCGTTATACCGCAGGTAAAACAGGCGGTTGTCGCAAATGCACAATCGAAAGTATTGCTGGTGGAATTTTATGAAGAGATTGCAGAGCAGGTACTTTGTTTTGCCCATCAACTCGGTGCATTGCCTTATCCGGTGGGGGCCGAATCAAAATTTGAAATACCGCCGCTGTTTTACCGGGTGTCCGGTACATTCCGTCAGTCTGATCCCACATTAGAAAAACGAATGATAAGGATAAATCCCAATCGAAGTGGGGCGGAGACGATAATGAGGATTCTGAATCAAAGTTGTGCGCAGGCCGTCGCCTTGCTGTAAGTAAGAGGCTAAAGTAAACAGAAGATTATTCTGGACACGGTAACATCCGCCGCAATGGGCGGTATATAGTCAGTCATCCAAAACGTTTTCAATATATTATTTTGATTATAAAAAATTCAGCATAAAGCCTGATCATTTGAGGGAGTAGAAAAATTTGTGATGCCATTATTGTATTCCTGATTATTACTTCAATGATCAATAGTTTAGTAAGAAACGGCTAATAGTAAAATCGATTATTTATAATAAGAAATGACCTATGGACCGAGAATATCTTGGTGGGATATAGAGGTCATAGCCCTTTTCTTTGCAAAGTAACCTTAACTCCAAAACCGATCCGACGGAGAGTTTCTCATAAATATTTTCAAAATGTTTTTCCACAGTACGGCATGAGATATTCATTTCCGTGGCTATATCTTTATTGCTAATACCACAGCAAAATAAAAAAATAATTATCCACTCTTTATCTTTCAATAAATTATTGGGTGGCCTGGGGCAGATAGATATTGGCATGTTATTCTTAACATAATGAGTTATGGTAAAATAATCTATTTCTTTGGCATGAGAAATGATTCCTATGCATTGATTATTCTCACACATCAGTGGATATTTTTCGCAAAAATAGGATTTAGGTAGCTGACCACTACCTTGAGGATAAGTACCAATAGATGATATTCGTTGCATACACGCTAAGACTCTGCGCTCATGTTCTTTAAAATGGTGAGCGAAACCACTAACTGGTGTTGGTAATTCTTCATCAGTGTACCCTATAATATTAAAGTTTTCAGGTAACTTATTGGCTTTAATAAACATGCTATTTGCGTAAATAAAACGAGATTCTTTATCTTTTACAAACCAAGGGTCAGAACCTTTGTCCCACATATGTGTTAACTGAGGGGTAATAAAGGGGACTTTTTTAAATTCTGATTGACTCATATATATCCTTTAAGGCAATTATTGTTTTTTAAAATTATTGAACATAAATACTTATTAACAACAAGGAAAAAATCCCATAGAGCTGTCTATTTTATCAATAAATAATGAACAAAGGTAGTATATATAAACCGGGAAGTAATACGTAATCTAAGACAATAGGAATTTTTCTGGGATATAATGATTGAAATTATTGGCCAGACAGTATTCTTCCAGTTGCCGACTAGAGTTTATGCCTATTTTACGATATATTTTGGTCATATGTGTTTCAACCGTATGATAGGCGATATTCAGTATTTTCCCAATCTGTTTCCTTGAGTGCTTCTGTAAAAAGAGAAAGATGATATCCCATTCGCGTTGAGTAAAAAGATCCGTCGGTGGTTGGAGTATAATGGATGATGGTAGTTTTTCATAAAATTGACATAATTGGGTCAAAGAGTATTCTTTTGCTTTCCACATATGGTACATAATTCCCACACAATTACCATTGTCATGATAAAGCGGTAATTTTTCGCAAAAATAGGATGACAGAGTTTGCTCTTGTCCGAATACATGAGTTTCAATTGAACATACTCTTTGTCTTTTTATCATTGTATTTTTATCGTGAGTAATAAATTCTTTTGAAAAAACAGCACCGTCCCAGGGAAGTTCATGATCATAAAGCCCTTCATAATCAAATGATTCTTTAAAATTGTGAATAAATTTTTTTGTTGCTGAATTACCATAAATAAAATTTGAAGAACTATCTTTTATCCCCCATGGTTCATTACTCATTTCCATTGTATTAATAATTTGCGGTGATATTGTATAGTTCTTCTTCATGTTATTAAAAACTCCTTTTTAATCTAGAGGTTAAAGAAACATTTTACTTTCCGGATTCACAAATCTTTCTGGTACATAGAGATCGTAATCATTCAGTCGGCAATAATCTTCCAATTGATAACTGGAATTAACACCAATTCTTTTATATATCCGTGAAATATGAGTTTCAACAGTGCGATAGGAAATATTCAAAATCTTGCCCATTTGTTTACTGGTATATTTTTGTAAAAGAAGGAAAATAACATCCCATTCCCGCTGGGTGAATAAATCAGTCGGTGGTTGGAACATAATAGAGGCAGGGAGTTTTCCATGGTATAGACGGGTTAATGAGAAATCTTGAGCTTGCCAACCGTGATATATAACGCCTATGCAGCTTCCGTTTTCATGATAAAGAGGATATTTTTCAAAAAAATAAGATGACAATATTTTTTCTTTTCCAAAAATATGTGTTTCAAGTGAACATATTCTGTCTTCTTTTTCCATCACTTTTTTATCATGGAGCATGTATTCTTTGGAAAATTCAGCACCATCCCAGGGAAGCTCATCTTCATAAAGTCCTTCAAAATCGAATGAACTTGAAAAATTTTTAAGAGATTTTAATGCTAAATTACCATAAATAAAACATGAATTTTCATCTTTTATTCCCCAAGGGTCATCACTTTGCTCTAATGTATTAATTACTTGGGATGAAATGGTTAATTTACTATTCATATTATCATTCCTCTTTTTCTAGTCTTAAAATTTGACTATTAATATTTAAGTTTATAGTCAATTTAATTCTATACTACCAATAGTGACAAATCTTTCTGGAATATAAAGATCTAATTTGTTTTCTTTGCAGAAATCGTTTAATTCTGCATGCAGTGGCAAATCAAATTTTTTGTAAATTGACTGAGTATGGTTAATCACATCTTCCGTACTTATCATTAATTCTTCACTGATACTCTCTTCATCTAATGAACGAAGGATCAGAAAGAGAACTTCCCATTCAGTTTGCGTCAATACGTCATTAGGTGGTATGAATTGCAGTGCTGACGGAGATGTTTTTTCATAATAATAAGCAACAGAAAAATTTTCAGTTTTATACATATGAAAAGTAATACCAATACAATTACCCTCTTCATCACAAAGTGGATATTTATTACAAAAATAGATTTGCTTAATCTTATGTTCTTCAAATGGATGAGTTTCCAATGAAGTAACCCGTTGCATGGTTTGAATAACTTTTTGATCCTGACGGTAGAATTCCTTTTCATATTCCGCAATAGGAGAGGGTAATTCAGCTGTTGAAAGCCCGATAATATCGAAATCTTCTGGTAAATTGAGTAGTTGATAAAAAGCGGAATTGGCGTAGATAAACCTTGATTGGCGATCTTTAGCTCCCCAAGGCTCACTACTTCTTTCCCACGTATGAATTAATTGTGGGGTGATACTATTGGATTTGTTTTTTATATGTTGCATTTTGACTCCTGAATGATTATTTCAGCCGTTATCTACGAGGTCTGCCTGCGAGTTATACCTTATTTATACCTAAAATATCTTGGTCCCATAATAGAATATAATAACTCGCGCGTCAAAATACATATATTTATTAATTAAACCTTTTATTGTTTTATGTAGGGAATTTAATTGTGAGTAAATATAACAATTAATACTATTAAATATAAAAACATTTTAGAGTGATTACTAAGTAATTAAATTAATGAATTAGATTATTAAGTCATTGGCAATTAAGTGACATATGTCAAGAATTTTCTGTCATGAGCTGAAGATGGAGCGAGCTATTGCTGTGACAATGATTTGTAACAGGATGAAAGAAAAGGTGTTATCTCTGAGCCAGAATAATGCGAATAAAATAGTACTTAATTGAAATAATGTGCGATCAATTAAAGAATGCTTCTTAAATAGAGCAGGCGAGATATTGTAATTCGGTAATATATATTTTGGAAATGTAAGCATAATCAACTATATGAGCTTTTCAGCCAAAAATATGGGTTTAAATTTACCTACTGTTGGAATAGCTATTCTTAAATAAAATTAAGGTTAGTCAAGTTCTGCTTAATTTAGTTTTTGAAGAATAATGGGATAAAAAACTTACTTAAAATGGTATAGCTACGAGATATAAAGTTGTATTTTAAGTTCAACTTAGATATTTGTAACAATCCGGTGCTGGATAAGCCGTGGGATAAAAAATTGCCATGGTATAAACGGTGGAAGTGGCAGGATGACAGTTCAGGGGTATCATGTCGGCCGCGGAAAGCGGTCTGGGTAAAGTGCCGGTTTGCAAGATGAAACTGAATCGGACCATCGGTAATTATGCATTCTGGGAGTCGGGAGAAAAGGATTTCTGCGATTATATTCTGATCTTCCCCATTCTGAATATGCCGCCAGTGCATGTGTATTTAAGTAAACTGCCGGTGAAACCGCTAGCAGTGGGGGAATATCATGATCTGGCTGGACGCAGTTGTCATGATGAGATGAATAAGGGGGGATGAGTAATGCTAACAGTGATTAAAAATTTAGGGCTAACGGCCGATTTTTTAGTTGAAAAACAACTTATCCGAACCGGAAGGTTTGAATATATGTTTGAAGGGGATGAAGCGTTTTTTTGCAAACCTGAGTCAGGTCTGAGGTTGGTTTCGTTTTGGATGAAGAACTATCTTTTATTCCCCACGGCTCATTGCTCATTTCCATTGTGTTAATAATCTGTGGTGGTATTGTCTAGTTCTTCTTCATGTTAATAAAAACGTCTTTTTAATCTAGAGGCTAAAGAAACATTCTACTTTCCGGATGCACAAATCTTTCTGGTACATAGAGATCATAATCATTTATTCGGCAATAATCTTCCAATTGGTAACTGGAATTAACGCCAATTTTTTTATATATCCGTGAAATATGAGTTTCAACAGTGCGATAAGAGATATCCAACATTTTGCCCATTTGCTTACTGGTATACTTTTGTAAAAGAAGGAAAATAATATCCCATTCCCGCTGAGTAAATAAATCAGTTGGTGGCTGGAACAGAATAGATGCAGGGAGTTTCCCATGATATAGACGGGTTAATGAATAGTCCTGAGCTTGCCAACCATGATATAGAACGCCCATACAACTCCCATCTTCATGATAAAGAGGGTATTTTTCAAAAAAATAAGATGACAGAATTTGATCTTTCCCATGTACATGTGTTTCAAGTGAACATATTCTTTCTTCTCTTTCCATCACTTTTTTATCATGGAGCATGTATTCGTTGGCAAAATCGGCACCATCCCAGGGAAGTTCATGTTCATACAGCCCTTCGTAGTCAAAAGAACTTGGAATATTTTGAAGTTGTTTAACTGCTTGATTGACATAAATAAAACATGCGTTTTTATCCTTTATTCCCCAAGGCTCATTACTTTGCTCTAATGTATTAATTACTTGGGATGAAATGGTTAATTTACTATTCATATTATCATTCCTCTTTTTCTAGTCTTAAAATTTGATTATTGATATTTAAATGTATAGTCGATCTAAATCTATTCTACCAATAGTGACAAATCTTTCTATAATATAAAGATCAAATTTATTTTCTTTGCAGCAAATCGTTTAATTCTGCATGCAGTGGCAAATCAAATTTTCGGTAAATTGACTGAATATGATTAACCACATCGTCTGTACTTATCATTAATTCCTCACTGATACTCTCCAACAGGAGAGAGTAATTCAGCTGTTGAAAGCCCGATAATATCGAAATCTTCTGGTAAATTGAGTAGTTGATAAAAAGCGGAATTGGCGTAGATAAACCTTGATTGGCGATCTTTAGCTCCCCAAGGCTCACTACTTCTTTCCCACGTATGAATTAATTGTGGGGTGATACTATTGGATTTGTTTTTTATATGTTGCATTTTGACTCCTGAATGATTATTTCAGCCGTTATCTACGAGGTCTGCCTGCGAGTTATACCTTATTTATACCTAAAATATCTTGGTCACATAATAGAATATAATAACTCGCGCGTCAAAATACATATATTTATTAATTAAACCTTTTATTGTTTTATGTAGGGAATTTAATTGTGAGTAAATATAACAATTAATACTATTAAATATAAAAACATTTTAGAATGATTACTAAGTAATTAAATTAATGAATTAGATTATTAAGTCATTGGCAATTAAGTGACATATATCAAGAATTTTCTGTCATGAGCTAAAGATGGAGCGAGCTATTGTTATGACAATGATTTGTAACAGGATGAAAGAAAAGGTGTTATCTCTGAGTCAGAATAATGCGAATAAAATAGTACTTAATTGAAATAATGTGCGATCAATTAAAGAATGCTTTTTAAATAGAGCAGGCGAGATATTGTAATTCGGTAATATATATTTTGGAAATGTAAGCATAATCAACTATATGAGCTTTGCAGCCAAAAATATGGGTTTAAATTTGCCTGTTGTTGGAATAGCTATTCTTAAATAAAATTAAGGTTAGTCAAGTTCTGCTTAATTTAGTTTTTGAAGAATAATGGGATAAAAAACTTACTTAAAATGGTATAGCTACGAGATATAAAGTTGTATTTTAAGTTCAACTTAGATATTTGTAACAGTCCAGTGCCTTACTTCACTTCTGAAGATTCTGTATCAATGGATTATAGGTTTTATGAAAATAAATAAGAATTCGTTGGTATTTTGGTATTAATTATTTCAATAGATCCAGTGAATATTATTTCGGAAAATTTCATAAAGCAATAAAAGGAGGAACTTAATGAGATAAATATAAATGGTTTGGGTATATTTTCGGTTGAAAATTGTTAGGTTATTTATTTGTGCTGATTATATAAAAATAGTTACCCTTCTAAGTCATAAGAGTATTTCATTATTATTGCCTAGGGCTAGACTGTGATTGGCGTAAGTTTCCGGGGATTATTTTTACAATAATTCAATATGTTGATTATAAAATAGTATTATTTAATTTGAGGAAAGTATATGAGTCTCAAGAATGATTTTAAAGCTTTTTCTATGAGTAATAATGCTAATGTAGTGAGTCAAGAAAGATATGAAGAAAGCCCGTCTTTAAAAACGGGTTTTCCACCAGAAAATATTACCACTCTTTTGCTCAATAAGGTGTTACGTCAGTCGTCAACGATATCATCTGTACTGGCTAATTTTATTGCTACCCAGTGTGGCGATGATGTTCTGGATGATGGGGACGTAGCCAAGCTCATCACACAATTAAACCGAGCTTTAGAACAAAAAATCACAACAACAGTTCCAAATGCCTCATTAACCCAAAAAGGAATAGTTCAACTCACAGATAAAACAGGCGATAGTTATTCACTTGCAGCAACTCAGAAACTTGTTTCTGATATCAATAATAATGCTAATAATAGATTAGCAAAAAACCAAAATGGTGCAGATATTGCTGATAAAAATGCGTTTGTGAAAAATCTCGGTTTGTCAGAAACAGTCAATTTGGCTAAAGATGCAGTGCCGAACAGCAGGAAAATTAATGGGAAGTTGTTGAACGGAGATGTCGTTCTGAATGCCGGGGATATAAGAGCATTTAGGCTCGGATTGACAGGAAAATATTCTGTTGATAATCAAGTCCCTTGGAACGCAGATACAGGGTTATATGATTTGTTGAACCCTGGGGTAGATTCTGCACATGTTGCTCATTTCAATAATGGCGTTGGAAGCTGCCCAGCTTTTCAGCTGAAAGTGCAGTACAAAAATAGAGGGATTGCTTATCGTTCAGCCCGTGATGGTTATGGCTTTGAGGAGGGGTGGGTTGATATTTATACAACAAAAAATAAACCGACTGCGGCGGATATTGGTGTATATGCAAAATCTGAAGGATCTGAATTTATCCAGGCAAAGTATGTTACTCAAGCAAATATAAGTGATTTTACCGCCTGGATAAGATTATTGCCGCAGGGCGGTCATGCATTCAGATTTAGTGAAAATCATGGTGGTATTGGATATCCATGGTCAGGCGGCTATGTAACAAGAATGCATGATATATGGGCTGGATTTATCGCACATTATGACAATGCGGGTATCAGCTTTATCCACGGAAATGATGGGGGTGGAGATACAAAAGTTAGCCGACTTTGGACAGATAAAAATGCGCGTCCTGATGCTAATGGTAATCTTAGAGTATCCAGCCCGGTTGTAGATATTCATCCAGACGGAACTTATGAGCTAACTAGCGAAGCTGAAGGTGTTACTGTTAAACGCGTAGATACAGGAAAATATCGTATCAGTGGCTGCAATGGTTTTGCTAAAGATGGTGCGTGGGGAATTCGCCGAGGTACTATCGTTCCGGCAGACAGCAACGGGTTAAATCTTATTTGGGTTTATGAATCGGTGAACACATCCAGCGGTGATATAACAATTGAATGTTACCATCGTCAAAATGCAGAGGCTCCGAAATTTGCTCAAAATAAGCGTGTCAAAAGCGTAACGGCAATAGGGGAAGCAGTTTATTACAATGATGGTGACCCATGCGATATTCCAGACGGAAGAGTAATCAATGTTCGCGTGCAACTACCTGAAAAAGAATAATAAATAATGTAATCAGGGCTATGTAGCCCTGTATTACTACAACTCATTATGAATAATGGTAACTGATGTTAAAGTGCTAATTATAATAGCTTGTTTATCACAGGGAGTTTGATACTAAAATCTGCGAAAAAATATACATTTGGATATTTAAATGTTAACTATTACGATGAATCTAATATACGCTTAGTAAAACACGATGGTTTATACATTATGAATGATATTTGTTGATGTGAAATTATTTTAGAAAATTTACATTCATCTCCTTAGCTAATTAGATTAATTAAATAAAGCAGAGAAAGAAATACATAATGATAAAATCGATTGTTTATAATAAAAAGTGACTTGTAGGTTGAAAATATCTTGATGGAATATATATATCATAGCCATTTTCTTTGCAAAATAATCTTAATTCAATTGATGATCCGATTGATAGTTTATCATAGATACTTTCAAAATATTTTTCCACGGTATGGCATGAGATTCTCATTTCATCAGCAATACATTTATTGCTGATGCCGCGACAGAATAAAAATATTATTATCCATTCTTTCTGCGTTAATATATTGTTAGGTGGTCTAAATCTAATGGATATAGATGTATTATTCATTATGTAATGAGATACTGCGAAATGATCTATTTCTTTGGCGTGAGAAATGATGCCAATACATTGATTATTTTCATCCATTAATGGATATTTATTACAAAAATAGGATTTAGGCTGTTGACCATTGCCTTGAGGGTAAGTGCCTATAGATGATATTCGTTGCATACATTCTAAGACCTTGCGGTCATGTTCTTCAAAAAGGTCAGCAAAATGATTGAATGGTGTAGGTAATTCTTTATCAGTATATCCAATAATATTAAAGTTTTTAGGTAACTTATTGGCTTTAATAGAAGCTGTATTTGCATAAATAAAGTGGAATTCCTTATCTTTTACGAACCATGATTCTGTGCTTCTATCCCATGTATTTGTTAACTGGGTGGTAATGAAAGGAACTTTTTTACATCCAAATTTTTTCATAAATAACCTTTAAAAAATTATTGAATATAATTATGATATTTGCAAATAAAAATATATTTCAGAAAAATTGGCTATTTTTCCATTAATTATGGACAAGGGCAGCATATAGAAACCGGCAGTAAATACGTAATTTAAGATAATAAAAATCTTTCCGGTATATAGTGATTAAAGTTATTAACCTGACAATATTCTTCCAGTTGTTGACTGGAGTGAATACCTATTTTTTTATATATCCGGGTCATATAAGATTCAACAGTACGGTAGGCAATATTCAATATCCGTCCAATTTGTCTTCTGGTATTTCTTTGTAGAAAGAGGAAAATGATATC
Organism: Photorhabdus sp. RM322S; assembly: GCF_042879395.1. Taxonomy (NCBI): domain Bacteria; kingdom Pseudomonadati; phylum Pseudomonadota; class Gammaproteobacteria; order Enterobacterales; family Morganellaceae; genus Photorhabdus; species Photorhabdus sp. RM322S. The sequence goes on along the minus strand of NZ_JBHFKW010000001.1, from coordinate 30,170 downwards.
CCATTCACGTTGAGTAAAAAGATCAATTGGTGGTTGGAGCATAATGGAGGCGGGGAGTTTATTATGATATTGATGCAGATGAGTTAATGAATAACTTTGGGCTTCCCAACCATGATATATAACGCCTATGCAACTTTCATCTTCATGATAAAAAGGAAATTTTTCGAAAAAGTAAGAGGACAGAACTTTTTCTCTGCCAAACATATGTGTTTCAACTGAGCATATTCTTTGCTGTTTTTCTATCACTTTTTTATCATTTTTAATAAATTCTTCTGCAAATTTAGCACTATCCCAAGGAAGTTCATTCTCATAAAACCCCTCAAATTCAAATGAATTTGAAAAATTCTGAAGAGATTTTAATGCCGGATTGCCGTAAATAAAGCATGAATTTTTATCTTTGATTCCCCAAGGTTCATTACTTGCTGCGAGTGTGTTGATAATTTGAGGTGATATTGTGATGTGATGAGTCATATCATAATTCCTTTTTCCACAGTTTTCGGACATCAATCTTGGTATGTTTGAGTTGTGTTAGTCAGTTTAATACTTTATTACCAGCAAAGACAAATTTTTTGAGAAAATAATAATTATGGCTATCTTTGTTACGAGAATTGTTTAATTATATATGCCATTGTAGATTGGATTTATATTAAAATTAGTTTCTGAGTGATATTTTTTTGGTCTTTTTTTATATTCCATATAGTAAATCCTCGGTTATTACTTAAGTCATTATCTAAATGATTTGTTTAATACATAAACTTTAAATGAAAATCAATATAACTATCATCATCAACCCTTTACAACCGTTCACTGCCGCACAGGTAGTCATTTTACGTCCAATACATAGGATCGAGTCGGTACCCTCAGATAAACAGCGTAGGGAAACTAGCGAGCCGGAGATGTTTACCGAATTTACGTATATTGACAAATGTTACATAAGGCGCTTACATTGATTACATAAATATAACAATAGTTTCACAGGTTAACTAAAACGCTTACGTTTAAGTCAGATTATCCTGAGAAAGGTTAATCTCGTGGTTAACTGTTTTTCCATGCCATGCAGCATGGATGTTTATTTTGCACTGGTTTGTGGCGGAGCCAAATCGACTTGGCGTCTCAAGATGGATCCTGAAAAAGGAAATTTTTTCATAAACGGTTTCCAGGCTGGTTTTGTAAAGAAAAGATCAATGAAATTAAGCTCACAGAGGAAAGTAAGTAATGGACGTATCCGCGCGTAACAAGTTAGTGTCTGAATACCTGTGCAAACTTGCTGGTAAGCAGGATTTAGACGATTCAGTCAACATCTTCGAAACCGGCTTGGTTAACTCCCTGGCCGCTATTCAGTTAATCTCCTTTCTTGAAAAAAACTTCAAAATTAAGGTTGAAATCGATGACCTTGATAATGCCAATTTTTCCAGCATTCAGGCGGTCTGCAACTTCTTAGACAGAAAGGTGGCAGTAAATGCTTAATCGCTTTTTGTCACCTTCGCAAAATGCATGGTTACAGGCATTTGAGCAATTTTCAGTTACTGAAGTCGCTCCTTATGCCGATGAATGGGATTTGGAGGAAGCGACGCCAGTAACTGTTGTGCAAAAACTTGCGCATAACGGTTGGCTGGGTGGTTTAGCGAAAACTGAGAGCGGCGGTCTGGGGTTTGACGTCACGACTTTTGGATTGCTGAACATGGCCATCGGTGCTGGGAGTGGCTCGCTCACCGGTTTGCTGAATGTTCACTCAATGGTGCTGAAAACCATTGAGGATTGGGGTTCTCAAGATCAGAAACAGCGCTTTCTGGTGCCGCTGGTGAAGGGCGAAATCATTGGCGCATTTGCGCAAACTGAAGTTTCCGCTGGTGGAGACTCTAAAAATCTGTCGACAAAGTTTGAAGAAGACGGGAATTATCTGAGCGTTAATGGGCAAAAAACCTGGATTACTTTCGCCCAGATCGCGGATCTGTTTCTGGTATTCGGTAAATATCAGGGGTTGGATACCGCGGTGTTGGTCCCCAAAAATACCCCAGGATTAAAAGTGACCGCCAAGAAAAATATGCTGGGCTTCAAGAGCGCATATCTGGCTGTGTTGGATTTCACCGATTGCCGGGTTCCTAAGACGAATATCGTAGGAAAGCCTGGATTTGGACAAAACCTCATCTCTAACAACGCGTTGGACTATGGCCGCATCAGCGTGGCCTGGGCGGCACTGGGAATACAACAGGCGGCATTGGCAGCGTCCGCACGCAGGGCCAACTCCCGCGCCACCTTTGGTTCGTTACTTGCGGACCAAGGCATCATTCGCGGTTACCTGGCGGAAATGTCCGGTAGTCTGCTAGCCTCTCAACTCGTTTGTTTATCAGCGACAAAAGCGAAAGAAGCAAGGGAGGAAGAGGCTCTTGAGCAGATTCTTCAAGCCAAGCTTTTCGCCTCGCAGGAAGCCGGCGTTGCCGCAGCGAAAGCCGTGCAGATTCACGGTGGTCACGGTTGCGATGAGAGCAATGGCGTCAGCCGGCTCTATCGGGATGCGAAAATATTGCAAGTTGTCGAAGGTAGCAATGAGCTGCAAAAAATGTTGATCGGCAAGGAGGTATGTAATCGGTACAACTGCAACCTTGCACAGACTATCTCATAAACCGCGCCTTAAATTTATGCACCCTGAAAAGACAGACTACTTAGTCTGGCTGACGGGTTTCTATTTCCTGGCGTTCGTCTGTAACGCCGGATTGTAATGAAGTTTGGGAGCAACAAAGCCAGCAATCAGAGGACTTAGGCATCATGGAAACTGGTCAACTTATTACTGATTATTTCGAAAACACGGCGAGAGATAACCAGAACCCGGCGATACGGTGGGGAAAAGGCAACTCTTTATCCTGGAGTGAGTTATACGAAAGAGCGCAGCGGCTGGCGCATTATCTGGTTAATGATCGCGGCGTATGCCAGGGCGATTGCGTCGCCATTGGTCTTGAGCGTAGCCCGGAATTTCTGGTGGCGGCATATGCGGTACTGCTTGCTGGCGGCGTTTATTTTCCTGTTGATGTAAAAACCCCTGTTGCCCGGTTGGCATCCATGTTTGCGACGGCTCGATGTCGTATCGCTTTTTGCAATGTGGCGCAGGAGAGTCTGTTTATTGAGGCTAATTCCGAATTGGAGTTGATCAGGCGTGAACTTCTGACAGAAATATCCACTTTTCATCGTTTAGAAAGCGCGGGCAAAAAGTACCTCAACTACGGGCCACCGATCCCGCCTACTTAATCTTTACTTCCGGTACGACCGGCACGCCAAAAGGCGTTCTGGTAAATCATAGCGCTTTCATAAACCGGCTGGAGTGGCATCAGGCTCATAGTGAAATGACGGATTCGGACATTATCCTACAGAGAACTGCGCTGACTTTTGACGTCTCTTTATGGGAGCTATTTTTACCCGCCTTGAACGGTGCGAGCAATTATCTGCTGCAACCGGGATTGGAGTCATTTCCCAGAGGCATAGTGGCTGCGCTGGAAAACGAGAATGTTACCGTTGTCCACTTTGTTCCCAGTTTGTTGAAACCGGTTCTGCTAGAGCTTCAGGAAGGCAATGTGGATACCTTGCCGTTGCCGGCGCTGCGCAGGGTATATGTGAGCGGGGAGTCGCTGTCTGCCTCTCTGGTTGATCAATTTCAGAAAGTGTTTGCTTCGCGCTGCCTGTTGACTAATTTATACGGCCCCACGGAAGCGGCCATTGATGTCAGTTTTTATGATTGTGTGGAAACCTTGTCGGGCGTTATCCCCATTGGGCAGGCTCTCACCGGGTGTCAGTTGTACGTACTGAACCCGGATAATCTGGCGTTAAAAGCAGACTCAGAAGAAGGTGAGATAGCCATTGGCGGGATATGTCTGGCCGAAGGTTACTACAACCGGCAGGATTTAACTGATAAAGCATTTATCTTCCATCCGGAACTTCAACAACGGATATACCTGACCGGTGATCTTGGATGGTATGAGGAAGGAAGCGGCTTTTTCTGCGCAAGTGCCGGCCTACATGTTGCCCACCCGTTATTGGCAGACCCTAAGTTTGCCGAGGTCCAGCTCAGGGAAACTTGATAGAAAAGCGATTGCTAGGAATATACGGGATCTGTTTTTCACCAAAGTGGTAGCTTAAGCCATGAATCAGTCGACTTTTGAGCTATCCCGGTCACAACAGACCGTTTTTAAAATGGAAGCGTTTCATCTGTCCGGCCATCGGTTTTATCTGGGTGGCGTTGCACGCCTGAGTGGAGACATTTCTCTGGATCGGCTTGCGCGGGCGGCTGAAATTGTCCGGGATTCTCAGGATGTATTCCATATTGGATTTGTCACCGATCATTTAGAAACCGGACAGTTGGAAATACAGTGGCGTGGAGTCCGGCGCGATGCACCTCAGGTTGAAGTGGAGAAGGTGGATTTCAGCAGGCATCTGGAGCCTGGGCAGGCTTTCGAGAGCTGGGCAGAGCGTCAACTGTTGGTGGAGGAGGCGTTGTCACTCACGCCGATACGAATTTTCGCTGTGCGTTTCCGACAAGAACAGTCGGGATGGTTTGTGAAGGCGCATCATGCAGCGGCAGACAGTGCAGCGTTGGCGATACTGATGGAACATTTGGCGGAGGCGTTGGAGCAGGAAGCGCCGGCCATGGGAAAGGTGGCGTCCCCCTTGTTTTCTGTTATTGCCGAGGGAGAGCGGGACTACGATGGCTCCCGGCGTATGGAAAGGGACGCTGCGTATTGGCGGAGTGTCTTTGGCGACACGGAGTCAGCAAGTGCCACCAAAATATCCTGTCGCTATCCGATTGGCGACTATCGCGGATTGGAGCCTCGCTCTATGCGTGTACGGGTCACTTTGAGCGAAGTGCAAAACGACATGCTACGCAGATTCAAGAGCGGCGGCGGTTCTGTTTTCAGGCTGTTTTTCGCCGCTGTTGCGTACACGCAAATGGTGATTGAAGACGGCAATGGCGCTTTATTGCAGGCGCCTATGCTGAATCGCTGGAGCGAGGATGAAAAGCGATCAGTTGTTATGGCGGTGGCACCAGTCTTGGTTCCGGTGTTTCGTGAGGCGGGGGAGACGGTGGCGGATTGTTACCGCATCCTTAAAAACCGTCTGCAAAAAGCTATTGTGCATTCACGCTATGCCCCTGGTGCCCGTTGGGGGGATTTTGTATCGCAAGACTGGAAGCGGATTATTCCGGCCTTCGGCGTTTCCTATCAAACAGGGGTGTTTCAGCATACTGTCTCAGGCGCTGAAGTAGAGATTAATCACATTCAGGCGGTGGAGGCGCTGTTTGCCACTGTTCATATCCACGACCGCTTCGAGGGCGGCTGCTTCAAGCTTGAAGCGGACTTTCGCAAGGTGTGGTCATCCGACCAATGTCGTGCGTTCCTGCAAACTGTCATTGACTATGCAATGGAAGCGGCCGCTGAGGTTATGGGGCAAACAGAAGAAGTCAACGCTCGTTTAGATTGTTGCGCAGAACCGATAGGTGTTCATTTACGCGACGCTTTTGAACGCTATACCGACAATGTGTTGTTCAGACAAGGTACGGACGTAGCGCTGGGCGACCTGACTTACCGGCAGGGCTTGCAATGGGTTAGCAAGTTCAGCGTGCAGTTGCGGGGCCAGCATTTCGGGCGCAGTCCGGTGTTGATCTTGGGAAGACGCTCCCCTGAAACGATACTCGCCTATCTGACCTGTCTTATTGAGAATGTGACGGTGGTTCCTGTTTGTCCCACTACGCCTCTGGTCAGGTTATCGACTATTGTCCGTAACTCGGGGGCTTCTCTTTGCATTTACACAGTTGCTGATCAGGACCTGGCGGAGGCGTTGGATTTGCCACGGTTGCGCGTTTCGCTGGATAAGACGTTATGTGACGCAATGTCGCATCCAGAAGAACGACCGGGAGCAACGTGGTCAAAACAGGCAGACAGCAACCCTGCTTATATCCTGTATACCTCCGGGTCGACCGGAGAGCCTAAAGGCGTTGCGATTTCTTCCATTGCGCTGGCGAACTATGCGCTGGCGGCCAAAGAGGCTTACGCTGCCGGGGTGCCGTTTAATACGCCTTTGTTCACCTCCTTTGGATTCGATTTGACGCAGACTGCTATTTTGGTCCCTGTTTTATCGGGCGGTTTTATACAAGCTTACGAACAGGACATTCGTGATAATCCGGCACTGCTGCGGACTCTTCTCGCCGATGAGTCATTGACGGGCGTTAAATGTACGCCGTCCCATCTTTCATTACTGATTGAACATAGCCCCAAGAGACGCAATCCGTTGACTTTTGTCGTCGGTGGAGAAAATTTATCAGCCGGCGATTGCTCCCGTCACTTTGGCGCTGTCAATTTCTGGCGATAGCTTAGGGTTTATGGCGCAATGCTGCAAAGCTGAACGTTCGCAATTGATCGCGGCCGCTTTGATGGAGGTTATGCAGGATAACGGAATGCTGTCGGAGCGGCCCGCGGTGCTGTTTGAAAATCACGGACGCTTATTCTCCGAGGCGGAAATGCCCGCTGTCTGGAATGTGGCAATGGCGAACGCTGTGGGTTGGTTTACCGGCTTCAATCAACTGAATCTTCATGTTTCCTTAGGTCATCCGAGTAACTTTTTGCGTGTTTTAAAGTCGCGCCTGTATGAAAGCAGTCTGAACTGGCAAGACCAACTGGGGCTGAATGGCACGGGTGTGCGGCCACTAATCTGCGTCAACGACATTGGTTTAGGACTGGGTAGCCGCGGAACATGGGGTCATTTCAATCTGGTCTACTCCCTATCAGGCGGTTTTCGACATCCCGACGAAAAGAGCGTGGCCGATTTTGACATGCTTATTCGTGACTGTCGCGAGTCTGGTTCTGTTTTCGTTGAGTTGAGATTAGGTATTCCCGGCGCTGACGGCAATGATGCCCGGCGCTACCTGACGCAATTGAATGAAAGGTTATCGGCCTGGAACGATGTCTGGAACAAGGCATTTCATGACGGACAGTATGACGGACAGGCTGATCATCGTCCGGAACGGGCGTTGATCCCTTCGGATTTTCCTCTTTGTCAGCTCTCGCAATCGGAGCTCGATCTCATTATTAATGGAGCCTCAGCATGAGAACTGCTATCGACTCAGCGAAGACAGTATTTTTATTTCCCGGTGTGGGGGCGCAGAAACCGGACATGTTTGCCGAATTCAGAAAGTATCCCGAGTATCGGGCCTGTCTGGAAGAAGTGTCGGAGCTGTCTCAGGTCGATCTATACGATGTTATCCACGGCGACCAGCGCGATACCTTAAAACAAGTGCGTATCGCCCAACTGGCACTCACGGCGACGACGGTCGCCATTGCCGACATATTACGAAAGTATTGCGGACTGGTTCCCGAATTTGTGATGGGACACAGTCTGGGGCAGTATCCAGCACTGTGCTCCGCCGGCTATCTTGATCTGGCGACGCTGACCAAAGTGGTGAACATCCGTTCGGAAGTGGTGGAGACCTGCGCCCGCAATTACGATCAGGGCGAAATGTGTTGGGTATTGCACATCCCTGCCGAAGTTGTAGTTCAGGAAGTTGAGAAAGCCAGAAAAGACGACGGCGTGGAGGTGTACATATCCGCCATCGATGCGTTTGATCAGGCGACAGTTTCCGGTGTGATGGCTGACATTAGACGCTTTGCGCCTCGTATGGAGGCGTTGGGAGGGTTGCTTTATCCGTTGAAAATCGGTGGCCCGTTTCATTCGCCTTTAATGGCGGAGGCGAAAGCGGAATTAGAGGCGCTGCTTGACTTTTTGCCTGATACAGGCAAGCCAGATGCGCGTATTTCCAGACTTGTTTGCAACGTCAGTGGCGCTGAATTGTCTGCGGAGAACCTGAAATCATCAATTTTGCAGCACCTGACTTCCCCGGTGCAATGGCTGCAAAGTTTGCAGTATGTCGCGCAGAACGGCGTCACCCGCTATTTGGAAATTTCACCGAAAACTGTATTGAGTTATCTGTCTGAACGCGCCGGATTGCCTATGCTGCCTCTGTGTGAACCGGGTGAAATTTTCACTTTTGCCGAGAAATTAAGCTCCACGGAGAGTCGGTTAGAGCAGTTTTTCAGGTGTTGCTATTTCCATCTTTACAGCTCAAAACTGCCTGACATAGCGGATTTGGTGGCGATAGAACGACTGCGTCGAATCAGGGATGAGGTAAAACAAAGGGTAAAAGAAACATATCTGAACCCTGAGGAATGCGACTTTCTTCACCAGCGCACACAGCAGTGGCTGGGGATTATTGAACAGAGTGGAGATCTCCCTTTGTCTATGGAGAAGATGAAGTTGCAAAGCCTGTTTGATGCGGTGGGGCGTTGAGTATGATGCAGTCCAGCTATACCAACTATATTGAAGAATTGCTGCAAATGACGCCGCAAGCGAACGGGTTGCTGTTTCATGCATTAAAAGATGGAAATAGCGCCTATCACATCGGCGTGGCATTCAGCCTGAAAGCTGACGCCGGTGAAGAAGAGGTTCTCGATGTATGGCGTCAGATACAGCAGTCACAGCCTGCTCTGCGGTCGGTTTTTGTCTGGAAAGGAATTCGTGTTCCCCATCAGGTCATATACGCATTGCCGCGGATCTCGCTTGAATATGTCCGCGTGGATCCGGCTGACCCGCAGCCGTCGATAAAGCAACGCTGCCTCGATTGGCTGGCGCAGTCGAGAGCGACGCCGTTTGAGTTGGACACTGCGGTATTCCGGATCGTTTGTTTCCACGATGTTCATGCGGGAACCTTAAGCATCACCTTCTCCTTTCACCATATTCTGATGGATGGCTAGAGTAGTTCGCTGCTGATTTCCCTTTGGCTACAGGGATTGCGTAAACAAAAGATCGTCTCTCTAACCTCACGACTGTATGCGCAACAACTCTGGAAAGGGTTAAGTAAAGAAGATCTGGGGCTCAGTCGCGAACACTGGCGAAGCGTTTTCCAACGCCTGCCTGACGGAGAAGCCTCTGCGACGACAAAACTGCTGGTTGAGCCACTGTTCCGTTCCTCCGATCATTCCGCGACCAAGCGAAAAACAGGCGAAAAAGTGGTGGTGAACAGCATGTGGGACGAAGAGCGTAAAGCAGCGATAGAGTTGCTTTGTCGCCACGCTGGCGTTACTCCGGCAAGCTTCGTTTATTTGTGTTGGGCGTTGGTGCTGACCAAGTTTACCTTCCAAAAAACAGTCGCTTTCGGCTGCACATTTTCCGGAAGGGGAGCGGCTTTAACGCAAAACGCCGACTGCCAACCTCTGGGGCTGTTCATTAATACTGTGCCGCTGATTCTTACGCTCGACGGCAAATGGAACCTGGATACGGCGTTGCGTGCCGTTTTTCAGGCACTGCAACAGGCGCAGAAACATGAAAAAACACCGCCCCTGGCGATAAGAGAAGAGTCGGGGATACGTGACGAACTCTATGACTCTATCGTCGTCTTCGATAACTATCCCATCGATGCCACGTTGCAGGACGCCGGTTATGGTGCGTTTCTGACGGATTTACATAGCGAAGAGACGACGCATTTTGGCCTAACTCTGACGGTTTCCGGCGTGGATCGATGGCAAGTCGGGTTAAGCACGGGGGAGGCTTTTGAAGGTGATCCTGCCGCGATAAAAACGGCGTTTAACGCTTTTGAATCTTTGGCGGCGGATTTGGTTAAGCGTTCCTCGGATGTGTTGGTTGAAGATCTGGCTTTAAAACTCAGTCCGAACGGCGCAGAGGCGCGCGCTCTGGTGATGGGGGAGCAAAATGCGCAAACGCTGGATATCAATGCATTGCTGCTAGGTATTTATCAGCGCCTTAGTGAGTCTCCCCAAGAGATAAGTTTGATCGACGGACAGCATCGTATCAGCAATCGCGAGCTGTTGCGGGGCGTTTGTGCCTTGCAGGAACGGCTACGGGTGTCGGGTTTCGTCCCTGGCGACAGAGTGGCCGTCCACCTTGAAAAGGGGCTGTTATCCACCCAGGCGATACTGGCGATATTGTTCAGTGGCGGTAGTTACTTCTACGTAAATCCGAAAGATCCGCTGCAACGTAAAAAAAACATGTTAGCTTTGGCGAATTGCAGCATTGTCTTATGTGGCGCTTCTCTGAACAGGGAGATCGGTGCCGATATTGGGCATCACTTGTTGTTAGATGTTGAGTCGGAAATGACGTCGTCGCCGTCCTCTGACGAACCGACGCTATGGCGCAACCGGCGGCCTGAAGGCGAGTTTTACTTCATTTTCACCTCAGGAACCACCGGCACGCCTAAAGGCATCTCCATCCGTAATGAATCGGTGGCGAACTTGCTGGACTGGTTTGTCAGGGAAACCGGCCTTGCGCCTGCTGACCGGGTGCTCGGGCTAACCGATTTGAATTTTGACCCCAGCGTGGAAGATCTGTTTGCCAGCTTCGTCGTTGGCGCCACGCTGATATATCCATCGCCCAATGTATTGCTGGAGCGACAGATGTTCATCGATCTGCTGCGGGATGAATCAATCACGCTAATCAACTTTATTCCAGGGGCTATCGCGCAGTTCATTCACGGTGCGCCATTCTTCCCTGCCATGCGATTGTGGATATTCGGGGGCGAAGAGTTACCTAAACGGCTTAGGGATGACCTGTTGAAACAGGGCTACGCCGTCAGCAACCACTATGGTCCCAGTGAGACGACTGTGGATTGCCTCAGCGCCAAACAATCTCTTACCACGGAAATATCCTTAGGCTGGCCAATTCAAAACGTCACTGCCTACTGCGCGGACGTATTCGGCAAGCCGCTGCCCGCAGGTGTCCGCGGTGAGCTTTGGGTGGGAGGCACGGCGGTTGCTCACGGCTACGCTACCAATCCGCTTGAATCCGATAAATATTTCATCAAATACAATGAGCAATCTTTTTATCGCACTGGTGACGCGGTCACTTTTTCTCGTGAGTCAGGTTTTAAGTACTTGGGACGGATTGACGATCAGGTGAAAGTGAACGGCGTTCGCATTGAACCCCGTGAACTGGAGCGCACCGTTGAAGTGTTAGAGGCGGTTAAAGCCTGTTGTTTGCTGCCGGCGACGATACGGGAAGGGAAGCGACAATGGCATCTTTTCGTCGATAGCGGCGAACAGCCTGCGATGCTGGAATTCCGTGTGCGAGAACACATTCGCCAGCATTTTCCGGAGTCGTGGATACCCGCGCTCATTGTGGTTGCAGACGGTTTTGAACGCACCATTACCGGCAAGGTCGATCGTAAACGACTACAGGAGTACGCGGTTCAACGACTGCAAACGCAGGCCTCCGTGAATCATGTGCCGTTGACAGATGCGGTAGAAGCGAAAGTGCAGGCTATCTGGAGCGCGGTTCTGGAAAACCAGGTCGTTGCTGCAAACATTAATTTCTTCGATGCAGGCGGCGACTCGATAAAGATAATCGCGCTGCAATCTCAGATGCAGCAGGCGTTCAAGCAGGAAATCGGCGTTGCCGTCTTATTTGAATACCCGACCATTGCCTCCTTCGCAGACTGGATCAAGCAGAGCAATTTGTCTGCCGAAAATGCGGACGACGAAGTCGTTCGATCAGATTCCGGCAAGCAGCTATCCCAAGAATATACTCTCTCGTCGGCCCGGTCAGGTAAAAGCAGACTGGCGGACAGGCGGCGTAAAGTAAAAGGAAGTTTAGTATCATGAAGCGTGAATATACCGGTAATATTCAGGGACAGGCGGAGGTCATCTCGCAGGTATATCGGGTGGCGGACATGCCATTTTCGAGCCTGGGCATGATCGAGGCGCACGGTACCGCCACCGTACTTGGCGACCCTATCGAAATTCAGGCGCTGAATAAGGTCGCCCGGGAACTGCTCTCTCCAGACGAATTCAGTCAATTCCGCTGCGCGGTGGGCAGTGTCAAGTCCAACATGGGGCATTTGGATTCTGCCGCCGGTATCGCCGGACTGATAAAGGCGGCCTTGAGTGTCCGTTTTGGTAAAATTCCGCCTTCGTTGCACTTCAATAAACCGAATCCGCATTTGGCGCTGGACAAGACGCCGTTTTGGGTGCCGACTCAAGCCGCCGACTGGCCGGCGCAGCAGGCGATTCGGCGCGCTGGCGTCAGCTCATTCGGCATAGGTGGAACTAATGTTCATATGTTGCTTGAACAGCCGCCGGAAACAGCCGGTAAAGACAAAGTTCTTTACTCGGAAAGCAATACTGGCTCTGTAGAGAGTAAGGAACCCGCGCAAATACTGCCGCTCTCGGCCAAATCTCCTTGGGCGCTGGCGCGATTGGTGGAGGCTTATTCGACTCACCTTAGCGTAGTCAAAGAGGGATCTTCAAACCTTGAAGTCATTGCCCGGCAGTTGCAGGAAAACCGGACCGAATACCCAAGGCGTGCCGCCTTTGTCGCTAACAATAACGACGATTGGAAACGACAGCTTGATAACTGGGCTCTAATGGATGGTGCTTATAAAGCAATGGAAGGGCTCGTTTGGCTGTTTCCAGGGCAGGGTTCGCAATCGCCGGAAATGGGCTTGCGCCTTGCGGCAGAATATCCGGCGTTCGGCGAAATCTATCTGGAGCTGTTGGATAAAGCCGCGGCACTATTATCTGTTGATAAAGAAACCTTAATCGAATGCGTTAAGCGGCCTGAACAACTATCAACCTATTACCTCCAGCCCATTTTATATGCGGCTCAGGTGTCGTTGGGCGTTTGGTTGCAGAGGCTTGGCTGCAAGCCCACAGCTTTGTCCGGGTTTAGCCTGGGAGAATTCGCGGCGGCGGCTATTGCCGGCGTATTCAGCCCTGAAAAGGGGATGGAGTTGGTGGTTGCCCGGGCGGGGCTGATGGATTCCATGCCAAAAGGTGCCATCTTTGCCGTTAGCTGTAAGAAAGGTTTTGACGGCGATTTTCCGGCGACGCTTTGGCGCATATCGGAACTCAGCCCGGGAACTTGGACGTTGGCTACGGAAGAGAGAATGGCCGCAGACGCGGAGAATTGGTTAACGCAGCAAGGCATGACTTTTAAGAGGGTGGCGGTATCCCACGCCTTCCATACACCTTTGATTGAACCGGCGGCGAAAGCGTTTGGCGACTTGCTGAAAAACTATAATCTGCAACCGGCACAGTGTGCTGTCTATTCAACCGCTTTGGGCCGGAAAATCGAAGCGGACGAGATGTGTGACTCGCAATATTGGATGAAGCGCGCTTCACGGGGAAAACCTATGTTATAACCGGTGCCGGCGGCAGAATGGCCGGGGCGATGGCGAAGGTGATTGCACGGCGTTTTCAGGGACGGCTGGCGTTAATCAGCCGCCAGTCTGCTGATTCTCCTGCCATGAAGCGCTTGCAGGAGGAGCTGAAGGAAGCGGGTGCTGGGGCGGTGGAGATTTTCCCGTATGCCCTGGAGTCAGAAGCCGATGCATTGGCGTCGTTTGAGTCCATTCGTCATCGTTTGGGCGATATTAGTGTGGTCATTCACGCTGCCGGCGTCACGGATGGGGACTCTTTTTCTCCGTTGGTTCAGCTCAATGCCGACCATTACCGCGCACAACTTGAGCCAAAAGCCCGGGTGGCGGAAGTTCTGGCCAAAGTATTCGAAAGTATTCCTGTCGAATATTGCTTCGTAACTTCTTCTATGTCGACGTTTTTCGGCGGTATTGCACATGCGGCATATGCTACGGCCAACCTGTTCCTGGACAGTTGGGGACAGATTCAAAACAGAAGACCATCAGGGCCTCGTTGGGTCGTTGTGAACTGGGAAACCGTCCACTTTGAAGCGGATCCTCGAGGCGATACGTTTGTTTGGGGCGTCAACGAAGTCGCTTTCGCCGGCGCTGAGTTTCCTGCCTTGTTCGAGCGTAGCCTGCGTGAATACGACCACGAAAACCAGAAAATATTCTCTGCCGGCCAGTTTATGGACAGGTTGTACGCCTGGGGAGGAAGGCGCACCTCCAGTGGCGATCGCAGAGCGCAGTTAGCAGGTGGCGTCAAACTAAAGCCCAGGCCGGAAACGTTGACCTCTGTTTATCAACTTCCCGCTAATGATATACAGAAGGAAATCGTTGCTATATGGAGCGGCATTCTCGGCGTTGATGGCATCAGCATCGATGATAGATTTATGGAGCTGGGTGGCGATAGTCTGAAAACCATTGTAATGGCGGAAAAAGTGTATAAAAAACTCGGTAAACGAGTTTCCATTCAGGATTTTTTCGTGCAACCCACCATCCGCGAGATTGAACGGCAGTTTCTCAACGACCAAGAGGCTTCCCATCCGGTCTTGCTGGCTGTCGATCTGTCTGAACCGATTGTCGCCAGTGCAGATCAGGAGTTGCTGTACATACATCAGACAACTTTTACCGACGCCAGTTATAACATGCCTGTGGCTTTTCAATGTCCGAGTTCGGTCAGTGCGATCTCTATCGCCGCAGCGATAGAGCAGGTTGCCGACAGGCATCCGGTGTTGAAATGTCTGTTTAAAAGACAGAACGCCAATCTGATGATGTTGCCTCAGCTTGACGCTAAAGTCAGCTTGACCGTGTTTGAGGCTGGACCGACTCAGGAGGAAAACCTTGCTCGCCTCGAACAGTTTGCCAGAACGCCTTTTGATCTGCATGCTGAACTTCCAATTCGCGCCATGGTGATAAAAGACGCAGACGCAGGCCGGTTTCATCAGGTGCTGATCGTCGTTCACCACATTGTATGCGACGCTGTTTCTCTGGGCATCCTCGCCCATGATTTTCAAAGCAGGCTTGAGGGACGGCGGTTACCTGCACCGGAGTATAGTTTCGCCGCATATCGACGCCACCAGTTAGAGTCCGGAAATGAGGATCAGGTACGGAAAAATAAAGCCTATTGGCTTGCCAACCTGTTGCCTTTGCCAGCGCCGCTGGCGCTGCCGACAGTGGATGATTATGACGGGCATGTCGGTACTGAAAGTCACCGGGGTGTAACGCTGGTCAAAAGTCTTTCGCCACAAACTAGTGAAGAAATTAGGTGCTTTTGTAGTGAGCTTGGTCTGCCCACGTTTACCTTTTTCCTCGGGACGTTCGGCGTGTTGATGACGAAAATCGCCCGTGCCGAGTCCTTTCTGCTTGGTGTTCCGGTCACGGGACGCACACAGCCGGAAGAACTGACTCTGGTCGGCTATCTTGTCAACATGTTGGCTTTGAAAATTGAGCCGGATGCGGACTTTCTCATAGCGGATTATCTCCTGGAGCTTAACGCGCAGTGGTCTGAAAGCGCGCCTTATCAAACTTATCCGATGAGCACACTGCTGGAAGATCTGAGTGCTGAACGCTATTGCCAAAGCCGTCAAGGTAAGCATCCGCTGTTTGACGTGGTTTTCGGATATCTGCCCCTGAGTTTGAACGGTGCCGATGAAGCGGCCTGGCGGTCTGGATTTTCCCGACTTGAACTGGCGTCGGATACAGCCAAGTTTGATTTGTTGATGGAAGTGTCTGAAACCGGAGAAGTCTTTGATTGCACTATACAGTTTCGTGAACGCATGTTTAGCGAAGCAACCATTGCGGCGGTGTTTGAGTACTTCTTCACTTTGATAGATGAGGTGCTTACTGATCCTGACGTGGAAATACAGGCACTGCTCAAGAGCCTCGGCTATGAGCATACGCTGGATGAGTCTGCTCAGGCGATCGACCGGGATGTGGATTTAGAGTTTAATTTTTAGGGAGGGTGAAACATGAGTTTTTTCGGCAATACATGGAATGCGCTCGGCGATATCGCGATGTGGACGTTCGAAGAAGTGAGCATTTATCGGCGCAGACAGGGGGGGCAACGGGAAACTGGAAGCAACGACGCGCTGGCACGCCTTGAGGCGGCCGAATACCGCAACGTGGAGAAAGTCTCGGATATTTCCATCACCGAGTTCAGCGAACGCTACTTGATGAAAAACGAGCCGGTTATTATCGCCGATGGTTTAAGAGACTGGCGAGCGCAGCAGATTTGGAGTTTTGACTACTTTTGCCAGCAGTTTGGCGATATGTCCGTGCAGTTGCAGGATGCCGGATTCAAACCGAAAAAGTGTGTCGAGCTGCGAACCTACCTGCGGGAGATCGCTTCATTGCCTGCCGTTGAACTGGGTGAGATGGGGAATGACCATGATTATTTGCGATACACCTACGACTCGTTTTTTAAACACCTGCTGCTCACTTGGGGATTTGGCAATTGGGTGAATACTAACTCGTTCAGTTTCCTGGCATTTCAACATATTCAGGAACATTGGCGCAGACCTTATTTCCTGCCGGATGGCGGTTATAAGATCCCTTGGGTTCAGGTGGGGTCTCTGCATCCCAACAAACGGATGTGCCAGGATTGGGGACTCTACTTTTCCGCACCGGGAGCTTGCACCCGTTTACACGTCGATGGTATGCGGACCAATGCGGTGTTGTGCCAAGTAGAGGGCAAAAAAGCGGGCTGGATCTTTTCCGCCTCGCTTGAAGATGCGGTCAGAAACGCTGCCGAGGGCCGTGCTGCTTCATCACAACCCGCTGGTGGGGAAAATCAGAGAGGCCAACCTCACAGTGAAGATCGAATATGGCGATTCGATTTGTTGCCGGGTGAGATCATGCTGATACCCAAAGGACTCGCTCATGAGGTGCATACCTTATCGCCCAGCATTTCTTTGACTTATAACTTTGTCACCAACCCGGAATACCGGGATTACTTCAATTTCAAAAGCGAGCGCGGCTCTGGATGGATAGCCAGCGCGCCAATTGCTGCCGTTCCGGAGTTCGCTCTCATTCACCAGCGCAACCCATTCCCCATCAACACAACTAAAGGGCTTAACCTTGTCTAATTCAGTTTTATTTCCTGCGATTAAAAGACCGGAGGCCGAAGTTCAGCTGGTGTTTTTACACCATGCAGGTGGTTCCAGTTACCCTTATCTGCAATTGGCTCACAAGCTATCCGGATTGATTGAAGCCTATTGTCTGGAACTGGCGGGCAGAGGCGCACGCATTTCCGAGCCTTTCCAGTCGGACGTTGAAACTGTGCTGTCCGATATCCTTGCTGCGATAAAACATTTGGGATTAGGAGAGGATAAACCCTTGCTGTTGTGCGGACACAGTTTGGGCGCGGAGCTTGCCTATCAGACTGCGTATAGACTTGAGCGCGAAGCGCCTGGAAAGAAGCTCAGCCTCATTATTTCCGCGCGTAGCTTTGTCGAGCCTGACGTCTTGGGGAGTGAGCTGCATGACGCGTTGTCGGATGCCGATATATTGCACCTGCTTGAACAGTATGAGGGAACGCCCTCAGAGATTCTGGCTGATCCTGAGTGGCGAAAATATGTGATTAGCGTAATGCGAAATGATTTGCGTTTGCTGGCGTCTCTGTCCAGGTTGCCTAAGCCGGCGTTAAATGTCCAGGCTCATTTGGTGGGAGGTGATCAGGACCGTCGTGTTCCTGTTTCCCGGCTGGCGGAATGGAATCGGGTATTTACTGTGCCGGTGACGCAAAAAATTTTCACAGGAGGACATTTTTACCTGTTTACCCATGATGAAGTGATCCCATGGATCGAAGAACGAGCCAGAGAGTTGGCAGAACAAACTTCCGTTCGTCTTTCCCACGGTTCTTTAACTGAGCGCGATTGTGTGCTTAATGATTCTAACCAAGCCGAGTAAGAAATATGTCTTTATTTTCACAAACGATAACTGACTTCTGGCGGACACCATTTTTGAACGGAGACGTTCTTTATCGTGATGAAGTCTTTACTGTTGTTATCAACCCTGAACTGAGCGAAGACCGTCGGGTCATGGTGCTGGAAACTTCCGATGGCCGGATTATGGCGGTCCTGACACCGGCGCTGGCCGATAAGTTAAGCCTATATCAGCGACAAGATCTGTCTGAGTCGATGTTTCGCCGGAAATTGAATGAAGCGGGAGTCACTCTGCATGGTGCAGACTATCTTTTTTATTTTTCAGAAGCGGATAAGAACGTATTGCTGCAAGAAAACCTAGAAGGTGTCTTGCGTCGGTTAACAGAGCAAGATGATGCGGTTTTCTCCGAGTTCCAGTCCTCCGCTTCGGAACAAGACTTGGACGACGCTTATGTGGAATTGGATCACTGGGCAGTGTTCGGTTCTTTTGAGCAAAAACGTCTGGTCAGCGCCGCCAGCATGTATCCTTGGGAGAATGCGCCAATTGCAGATCTCGGCGTACTGACTCTAACGCCCTTTAGAGGAAAAGGTCACGCTCGCAAAGTAGTACGTTCAATCAGCAAGTACGCCTGTGATCAGGGATATGAACCTCAGTACCGATGTCAGCTTGATAATCAGACGTCTGTGTCGCTGGCTAAAGCGGCGGGTTTAACGCTATTTGGCAAGTGGGAAGTGATCTCTCCCGATTCCACTGATTGAGCGATGGTTGTAATCCAAGAAGTGAACCTGAAATAGAAACCTGTTAAAACTCAATAAGAAAGTAGTCACTATGTCAAAACTTAAAATAGCCGTGGTTGGCGGCGGAAATATTGGTTCCAGTCTTGCTTTCGATTGTGCTCTGAAGGGGCATGATGTGGTTGTTATTGAAAAAGACGCGCTCTCTTGCGAACAGAGCAGGGCGCGCATCACGGAAACTGCCGGCTACGCCCCCTTATTCAGCCCGCTCGCCAAAGGAAAAACACCTGAGGAGATACTGTCCAACATCATCTGGTCGCAGGATTTGCAAGCCGTGTCCGATTGCGCATTTGTGGTGGAAAACATCACGGAAAATATAGCGCTTAAACAGTCGTTATATGCGCGAATGTCTGAGTTTATCGCGTTCGATGCAGTGCTGGCGGCGAACACTTCCTGCATTCCTATCACTAAACTGGGTTCGTTCCATAAAACGCCCTCTCAGGTGATTGGCGTGCATTTTATGAATCCGGTTTATCTTAAGCATACCGTAGAGGTTATCGTCGGCCTTAACACTTCCGAACAAACCAAAGATCGATGCCTGGAGATCCTGGGTATGTTGGCTAAAAAAGCTGTTGTGGTGAAAGACGGCCCCGGTTTTGTCTCCAACCGGATTTCCCATTTATTTATGAATGAAGCCGCTTTCACCATACAGGACGGCGTAGCTCAACCCGCGGACGTGGACGCCATATTTAAAGAATGCTTCGGCCATAAAATGGGGCCGCTCGAAACGGCAGACTTGATTGGCATTGACACGGTGGTAAATTCCCTCGATGTGCTCTACCAGATGTTTCAGGATTCAAAATACCGGGTTTGCCCACTGATGCGGACAATGGTCGATGCAGGTCATTTGGGACGTAAATCCGGCAGGGGCTTTTACACTTATTAAATATTAGATCCTTTGCGGATCAGATAATCACTTTAAATACGTAGTGTATATGTTAATAACAACAAGCCACCTGATTTGGTGGCTTTTTTGTCGCATCTCACATTAACCGCCTCTGTGAAGTGAACTCTTATGTATGGGTTGGTGTCTAACATTATTTAAATAGTTTTGAATGGTTAGAAATAAAAAAATTGGAGTGTAAATGTATTATGAGGAAATTAATATTATTGATTTTACTGCCATTTTTTGCATTTGCTAATAATGGTGCCAAAAGAGATAAGAATATGAACATCTCTATTGTAGATGGTGAATATTCTTGCAAGGTAAGAAGTGCTCCTGACGGCGGGGGGGCATTTAATGAGTTAAATAATCAGCCAATTATAGGGAATGCAATATTAAATATATTCGGAGACGGCGCTCAGAAAAAAATAAAAATTGATATTCCAGATGTAAATAATACCTTTGAGTTCTCTGCTCCGTTAAAAGAAAAGAATTCCCTGATGATCAGTTATGTTATGGCTGGTAAGAAATCAATGTCTGTAGTAATGGCGACTGAGCAATACGGAATCAATGTACTTCTGATGAGAAAATCTCTGGATGATGGAGTTAATATAGTTTTGACAAATTGCCTGTTGAATAAATCCGGTGATTCGGCTAAATCCCGTTAGATCTTCGTGTATCTTGTCAGAAAAGCATCGCAAGCGGAAAGACAAATAGCAATGCTGAAAGAAATAGTAGATAAGCAAGATAAAATGATTAGTGAATTATAAGAAATTAAGCGTAATTGATTAAGGAGTAAAGGATGTTGAAGAAGGTTGCTGTTGTTTTGTTTCTGGTGTCTTTTGCTGCCAATTCTGCCAGCTTTGACTGTACAAAAGCGGCCAGTCAGGCTGAAAAGCTAATCTGTTCGACCACCACATTATCCCAAGCTGACGATAGCCTGTATATTGATTACCTTCAGGCGAAATTGGCTACAGCCAACAATGCAGACTTTAAAGCGTTGGCAAAACAAAATTGGAAACTTCGTGAGAAATGCACAACGGTTGAATGTCTTCAGAATTGGTATCAACGGTCATCTGAAATGTACAGAAGAATTGCAGCGAGTAAAACAACAGAGAACTGCCATGAAGAAGGGCAAAAAATAACACTTGATGGCACGTTACTAAGGATCACCTATCCTGGCCCACCAAATTACGAAAGCGTGGAAAACGGGGATGACCCAGAGACTTATTGGGTGCTGCAACCGGATAAGGCGATAGGATGCGCTAAGGGTGCACCAGAATGGGGGGATCGTAACTTTATGCAACTGGTAGTCCAGTCTGAATTTTATAACGAGTATCGAAGCCTTGTCGGGCGCCGTGTGAGCGTAACTGGAACTATTATGTATGCGATTTCCGGACATCACCATACACCAATCATGCTCGAAACCCAGCGGATTGAAGCTGCTAAATAATCTAGAGGTAGTAACGCAGGAAGTTTTGTTGAATAATATTAAATAAAGCCTCTATGGGGCTTATTTTTTACCCATTGAAGTTGATGATAGATATTTATTGAATTGCGGGAAAGGATGAAAGGAAAAATATTTTCAGATGTTAAATGTAAATTTTGAATATATTTTCGATCCCGAAATATTGAAATACTTATTTCTGTTAATTATATAAAACAGTTAACCTTATAATAAATAGGAATGCCGCATTATTATTTTTCTGAACTAGACTTTGATTGGTGTGAATTGAATAGGGAGTGTTTTTATAATAACTTAATATGTTTATTACATGATAAAATCATTTAATTTAAGAGGAGTATATGAGCAGGAAAATAATTTTAAGGCTTTATATATTAATGATAATGCTAATGTCGTGAGTCAAGGAAAATATGAAGATAGCCAAACTCATTGATCAATTAAATTTGGGCAATAACGACACATTGGCGGTTACACAAAAGCTTGTTCAAAAAATAATAAATTCATTACGTGAAGAAATTAATATACTTGTGGGTTCTCCTATTCCGTGGTCATTGCCCGATCTTTCAGTAAACGCTGTAAATTATCCAACTGGAACAGAATGGTCAGCGGATTCTAATTTTATAGGAGTGTCAAGACCACGAAACATGGCATTTAACTATATTGTAAGGGTAGCATAATGAACATATCTGTACTTGAAGAGATCCCGGTAGGAATACCACTTCCTTGGCCGACTAACATACCACCAAATGGGTGGGCGAAATGTAATGGAGCGATCTTTGATAAATTTTTATATCCAAAATTAGCGGAAGCTTATCCTAGTGGCATATTACCCGATTTACGGGGTGAATTTATTCGTGGCTGGGATGATGGGCGTGGGGTGGACGTTAATCGATATCTACTTTCCAATCAATTGGCAGATATTGCTCCACATAGTCACAGGATTGGCCGGATGTGGTCCAACTCAAATGCTGGAGCCGAGGGTTTGGGTACACCAAGCCGTATTCTCAATAGTGTCTACCAAGGCGTTAACTACGGAATTGATTCTCGCGGACTGGGCATTGCTATTGGAATGGGATCGGGTGGTTTCGGTTATATGGATAATGCGGTTGCTGCTTCAACAGGAACAGAAACACGTCCGCGAAACGTAGCATTTAATTACATTGTGAGGATTGCCTGATGAATAAGGCTGTACTGGATAAAAATAATATTGCTATCAGTACCGGAAGTATCATTGTGTTTAATTACGATGCGATTACGCTAGAGTATTTAAACAGTACTGATGAGTATCTTCCTGTTGGTGTCGGTCTTCCTGCTAATTCTTGCACAGATGCACCACCTGATACCCAAGAGGGATATGTTGCCTGCCGTTCATCTGATTTAAGTAATTGGATGATTGTACCCGATTACCGTGGAAAAGCAGCTTATAACATGGAGACACGTTTACCGCAGGAAGTTACTGAAATCGGTGAGCTACCCGAAACCCTGACTTTCAAAAAACCCGTCACCGATTACGATAAGTGGGATGGTCAAGAGTGGGTAGTTGATAAAGACCTACTGAAATCCCATCAAATCGAAGAGGACAAACAGCAGAAAGCAACACTGTTACGACAAGCGAATGAAACACTATCGTTACTTCAAGACTCTGTTGACCTGGAAATCGCGACAGAGGCCGAAGAAATCGCTTTATTGGCATGGAAGAAATACCGGGTATTACTGAGCAGGGTAGATATTTCACAGGCTCCCGATGTTGAGTGGCCGGAGGTGCCGGAGTAAGGAAAGGTAAATAGGATGAGGTAGAATTATAGTGAAATGTGATTTGTGCCATAAAAAGCTACCTAAAGGTAGCTTTTCTCTAATCCTTGGATAGAGCGCTTATATTCAATTTTCCTGTGCTCGATAATTTCTTTATTTGAATAGCCAATTTTATTATAGAGTTCCGTTTCTTTATTTTCCCCCTGATGTTGATGAATATTCATTTTATAAGTCCTCGATTTTATATCCCCGGATATCGAAATATTTCTTTATTTCATTGAAGCAAGAGGTTGTTGAATTAAATACATCTTCTGTATTTTCCTGTATAATAACATCCTTGTTTGATGTTATCTATTTCAATTATGTTCCCGTCTTTAGTTGAGATAGTTATAAAAGAATCACAATGAATCTTAAACATAATTACCTCATGAAGATTAGCGTTAATGTCCTAAAAATAATACATTGCTATTAACTAATCACTTTCGCTAATCGTTTTTTTTCATATTGAGCTAACTCGAAAAGTTGCATATTGCAGCATTAGAGTTGCTAATTAAATTAACATTTAATGCTAATGATTTATCTTGGTTAAATTCAAGAATTATTTTTTCTTGATTCTTATATAGTGTCGTCATAAATAAATTCATGTCATAATAACCCCATATTACATGAATGGATGACTTAACCATGAACACACCAGCACACCGCCGTCACGATATTTCTGATCATGTTTGGTGTTTACTTGAGCCTCACCTGCCAGGACGTAAAGGTGCCTGGGGACGCATCGCTTATGATAATCGGTTATTTATTAATGCCGTGTTCTGGATTTTACGGACAGGTGCACCCTGGCGAGATTTACCGCCCGATTATGGTGACTGGAAAAATACGCATCGCCGTTTTTGTCGGTGGCGTGACAAAGGAATATGGGAAGGATTGCTTGAGCAGCTCATCTCTGAACCGGATTTCGAATGGTTGATGATTGATGCCAGTCACATTAAGGTTCATCCCCATGCCGCAGGCGCAGAAGGTGGCAATCAGGATATGGGGCGGACAAAAGGGGGCTCAATACCAAGAATACCGTGCGAATCAGATCTTACTTTAAATGTAATGCAATCATTTTCCCTTGTTTGTCTGATGATAATTTGATGATTTTTGGAGAAATATTTGTCGTAGGGAGATTATCATAATAAAAAACATCCTTTCCACACTTTTGACATGTTGCATTAGGGATTAGGAAGGATGATTTTGTGCTTAACTTTCTATCTTTGGATTGATGTTTTGGTGTAACTACATGAGATTGGATATTATAATTAGCAGCAATTTCGTCATCTACTAGCATGGGTACAACTCGGCCGTTAATTGTTCTGAAAATCGTTTTACCCATTTAATAACCCCCCCACTAATCCTTTTAAATTAAGCTCTCGCCGTTTTTTCACCTGATTCCAAAATCTTAGCATGATTTCTATGTTTTGCTGAATAAAGAGCTACTTTACTTATACAGCAATTATTGAAACTTGGTGTTGGTTCTTGTTGCTCTTCGTTGCCTTTAACTTGAGTGATTAGACCGAATATGACATTTGCACTGTCGTTTTCTGGCGTGTGCTTGAGAGTTAATACCTTGCGCGGCTCGGTTTCTACACCAAAAGCTTTATCAATAATGTTTTCCAGAACTTTTGTTTCGGACTGGCGAATATGTTTACTTCCAGATTAACGATGTTGCACTTATTATGTGAATCTACCTAATACTTTATATAAAACAAGAATTACTTGTTTAAAACAAAGGAATGCTCATGGAAATTTATATTTACTTGTTTTTAAAATGGATTTATTTTTGTGAATAGTTTGAAATGTGACCGATTAGGCGTTTTAGGTTGGTAGTAAGAAGCGAGTGAGGGAAAGCCACCGCTTGGCAGTGGCTGATATAACTATTGCGCTTTCTTTCTAAAGTTATTGTCGTTTTTAACGAACTCGAAAGCATCAAGGATAATACCTGTAATCCTCAATATATCTTCTGGGGATTCGATAAATATTCTTGAGTTATTAACAGATAACCCAGCTCTATTAACTTCGTTAGTTAGGATGTCAGTGATTTCAATAGGTATCAGGATGTAAGGTTTATTCTTTTTGTCAAAGTACCTTATAATCCATCTGTTTGATTTTCCTTGATAAAGAATGCCAAAGTAAGATTCTGTATCCTTATATTGCAAATCAACAGAATCGCCAACTATTGATTTTGCTTTTTCATATAGAGTCAATTCGTTCTTAGTGGTAACAATATTAGGATTGTCTGGATCTGCTATTTCTTCTAATTCTTGCAGGCTCTCTTGAGATTCTATTTCGTCTGGAGTGCCATCAATCGGAACATGTTTATTTGAGAGACCAGAAACAACCATTGCGCTAACAGATTTCTCAACGGCTTGCTTTACCAGTGGAGTGATTGATTCAATAAAACGCTGATTTAATTGGCGTTCGACGTTAGACCTACTGGCAACATACCTTACAAACTCACTATCAACATCCCTCAGGCTGGTGCTAATGGTTTTAGTGAAGGTGGATAGGTAAACGCTTTCTTCTGCGAGCGTTCTTAGTGCTTCTGGTTTGAATTTATCGTGTCTAAATCGATAGAGTTGGCTTACGTCTGCATCGCTAACTTCATCCATTTTGATACGTAGGAATGGCGTAGGGTCCATTACGTTTTTTTGCTTTAAATCGGTAAAGAAACGCCACTCTATTCCATTTGTAATGGCCGAAATAGTTACTTCTGGAGTGGAATTAAAATATCTAGATAACTGAGGACAGTGATTATCCAGCTTTTCGCTGTATCCTTTTGCCTCAATAAACATTACTGGAACACTTTGGCAGAACAAGGCGTAATCAACTCGTTCATTTGCTTTTACGCCGGGGAAATCTGCCCCATACTCAGCTTTAACCTTTTGAGGATCATACGGGTTAAACCCCAGAATATCTAAAAAAGGCAATATTAATGCCTGCTTAGTTGTTTCTTCGGTGGTGCAGTGTTGCCCGACGTTATTAACGTGGTTAACATGATGTTTTATTTTTATCTTAAAATTTTCCATTCCATAACCTTAGTAATCTAAAACGGAATACCAGAACATTCTTCCGATGATAAGCACTTGATCCTCATCTGTAACCTCATCTTCGTATTCATCACGGTTGTAGCTTCTGATAAGAATTTTTCCTTTCGGGCGTCTATAAAGACATTTCAGGCGTTTTAATCCATCCTGTTCAATTGCATACACTTTTCCATCAATAATTTTTTTATTAGAGATATCAATTGCTATTGCTGTTCCATCTGGAATAACTGGCTCCATGCTATCGCCTTTAGCTGGAAAACAAGCAATTGTAGAGCCATCTGTTGGGGCACCTATTCGCCGTAATGTTGATTTGGAAAATCGTAATCTATATTCGCTATAATCCACATCAATACACCGATCAGTACCGCATGCGAATTCAATATCTTTTAAAAATGGCACCTCCACCTCGTCGTTGTCTAATCGTGTGCTACTATCCCATGGTGCAACGGTTGTCCACTTGCTCTCTGGCGGAACTTGACCTATATCCTTTTTTAATGCTTCGCCAAAAAAAAGCCAATTCACGTCAGCATCAAGAATAGATGCTAATGCTGTTAATCTTGACTTTCTTGGTTCTGTGCTTGATTCCCACTGTTGTACAGACTGTGGCGTGACACCAAGCATATCTGCCAGTTCAGCTTGAGTTAATTTTTTTGCAAGTCGAGCTTGCTTGATTCTTTCATGCATCGTTTTCATATCTCAAATATACAAGCGACACTTTTATTTTTATAGCAAGTAAAACTTTATTTTTTTAAAGTATATCTTGTATTTTATTTAGTAACCATTAGTGAAAAAGGGAAATTCATATGAGTGTACTGGAAACAACGATTAGAAAAGCTGGAGGTGTTCCAGCGTTAGCTAAAATGCTAAATGTTAAGGATCAAGACATTCGGCAATGGATTAAAAAGGGTACATTCCTCCTGCGAGATATGCGCAAATCTATGAGCAGCTTGGTATCCCTTTAATTGAATTAGTCAGAAATAAGTAATCTCCCACTTCTTTACAATGAATGCTCAGCCCGTGTGGAGAATCCCTACCCAACCCACAATTAGTGGGTAAGCCCATCAATTTGCGAACCTCTTAATGAGTTGTATAAATCTGCATCGATCTTTTGGTGCCAAAATATAACCATCACTTATCCTGAGATAGGTGATATTTTAGACTACTTATTAAGCAAAATTAATTTAAGGAAAGTATGACATATGGATAGGGCAATGGAACGCAAAACTATGGAAATCGAATCACGAATACGAAAGGGAATTGTCATTACCGGGCCGAAGCATGTTGCAAATGCGGTCGGTGTACATCAATCACAGATAAGTCGCTGGCAGACAGAGCAGACGGGCTTTGTTACAAAAGCCGCTAAATTGCTTGCTGCAATCGGTTTTGATGCTCCAGTGAGTGAAGTTGTTATTCACGGAGAAGAAACAGCACAGATAGCTAAAGCGTTGCAAGAAATGCTATCTCACTTAAAACAAACCCCATCTGATGATGACAGACGGGGTTTATAAAATATCAATATGAATCAACAGGGGAGCTCTCATTTCCCCTATATACCACTAATAGCGAGGTAATTATGAATGGGAAGCCAGTTATTTTCAATGCTGAAATTTAGGCTTAAGACAATAGAGACGGGGTTAAACAATGAGTATGAACTTAATGGCTCATGTAATGAGCGTCAAAGTGGGCAACCCGCTCCGCAAATTGATATTACTGAAACTGGCAGATAATGCTAATGACCAGGGAGAGTGCTGGCCGTCTGTGCCTTACATTGCTGAACAATGTGAAATGTCAGAACGTTCAGTACAGAATCACATTAAGCAGCTTGTTAAAGATGGCTTTCTTTGGATTGAGGAAAGAAAGTCAGAAAATGGGTTAAACAAGTCAAATGTATATCACTTAACACTGGGTCATGGTGTAAGAAATAGTGGTGCAAATGCTGCACCCTATGATGAATTTCCTGCACCACCTGGTGCAAATGCTGCACCGGTTAGTGGTGCAGGAGCTGCACCCAGAACCAGTCACTCTTTAGAACCAGTCAAAGAACCTGTTACCCCTATAGTCCCCAAAGGGGGCGATGTTGAAAAGGTTTTTTCCTTCTGGCAACAAACAATGGATCACAAATCAGCAAAGCTTGATGCAAAGCGGAGAAAGCGTATCGCGGCAAGACTGGCTGAAAAATTCACTTATGAGCAACTCTGTAAGGTGATAACGGGAGCAACATATGATCCCTGGTTGATGGGCAAGAATCCGCAGAATCGCCGATATGATGGGATAGATACTCTTCTCAGGGATGCCGCGCAAGTGGAGCGATTGATTGCTTTGTCTGACAATGAACATGCGATAGCAGTTTCATGTGGTAAATATTCTGGCGTAACTGCCCGGAATATACAGAACATGCAAAGCTGGATACAGAATACAGGAACAACAGGAGCACCGTTTTGAACGATATAGAAAAATCCCAGTTTGCAAAATCAATGGCAGCAGTGGGTGAAATTTACGGGCGTGAAATTTCAGAAATCATGATTGGTATCTACTGGAATGCTCTCAAAAATTACGCTATGGCTGATGTACAGCGTGCATTTCAGAGACATACACGGGACACAGACAATGGGCAATTCTTCCCAAAACCGGCAGATCTGATACGCCATATTGAAGGTAACAAAGATGGTAAAGCGTTACAGGCGTGGTCTAAAGTTTATCGGGCCATTGGTAGCTACGGACGCAGAAACAGCGTAGTTTTTGATGATCCAATTATTCACTCTGTAATTACTGAAATGGGTGGGTTGAACTGGCCGGCATTGCAGAAGGCGACGTTCCGTTTCGCGCGAAAGAATTCGAAAAACGTTATCGGTCTGCGCTGATAACAGGAGTGGATCACTATGAGCAGATCCTGATTGGAATGGATGATGCTCATAACATCCTTTCGGGACATCAGGATAAGCCACAGCCATTTTATATCGGAAATAAAGAGCAATGTCGTTTGATTAGAAGGGGCGAAATTGCATTGGAGCATAAAGAGGTGGCCTGATGCTTGAAAATTTCTGTCTGCATGAATCAACAAAGAAGGTATTTTACGAAAACCTGAAACAGTTACTCGCCACTCATCAAAAACTCAGCATTTCAGCAAAACCCTATAAGCACAAACGAAGCCTTTCTCAAAATAGCCTTTCACACGTCTGGTACAAAGAAATCAGTGATTATCTGATTAAAGCAGGTCGTACTTGGTGTACTCCTGGATGGGTGAAAAAGAGCCTCAAGGCAACATATTTAGGGTTTGAAGAAACAGAGTTCGTCGATTTTGTTACTGGCGATAAGTACACGAAACAGGAGTTAAGGCATACGTCAGATTTAGATACTGGTGATATGCATGAATATCTGCAAAAGGTTGAAGCTTGGTGTGCTCAATTTGGATTGATCCTGACAACGCCAGCCGATTGTGAATATATGAAATTAAAACAGGAGCAAGATAGATGATGGAAATTAGAAAAGGAAATTATTTGAAAATTAACGGCACACAATACGACAAAATATTTGTTGTTGGTGATATTCACGGTTGCTATCAGCTATTAATGAATAAGCTACAGCAGGTTGATTTTGATTATGAAAACGATTTATTAATATCGGTAGGTGACATTATTGATAGGGGTGATCGAAATGTTGAGTGTCTCGACCTGATAACACAAAAATGGTTCAGGGCTGTTCGTGGTAATCATGAGCAAATGGCAATAGATACGCTATTTAATGATAGCGATGGCTATATGTGGTTTAGCAATGGCGGCGAATGGTTCCTCAATCTTGATTATGAACAATATATATTAGCAAAGGTGTTATTGGCGAAAGCCGAACAATTGCCACTTGTTATCGAAGTGAACACGGCTGGTAAGAAAATCGTCATTTCTCACGCTGATTATCCAGATAATGAATATGAATTCGGTAAAGATGTTAACTGGCTGGATGTTATTTGGAATCGCGAAAGAGTCGATAATGGTGTTTGTCATGAAATTGAAGGTGCTGACTTGTTTATATTCGGGCATACACCGGTATCAAAACCGATGAAGATCTGTAATCAAGAATATATCGATACTGGCGCGGTGTTTGGCAATGAGTTGACGATAAAACAGATTCAGTAAGATTAAAGTGGGAGCAAGATAGATGATAGCGGGTAATAAACATTGGTGTAACTTTTGTGGTAAATCGCAAGATGAAGTAAACGCGATAGTGGCAGGCAACAACGTTGATATTTGTGACGGTTGCGTTCTTCGCTGTGTTGCGACGCTAGTATTGAGAAATGGAAATAAATTAAATGAGTCAACAAACATCACAGACTCAACGAGTCATCAATAATCTAATCTATAAAGTCCCGTCTAATAATAAATCAAAGAAAGTCCCAGCAGAGTCCGAAGTTAAGACGTTTGATTACGTTTATAAACTATTGCGTGCGAAGTGGGATCGAAGGAGAAATAGAAATGAAAAAACCAGCGAGGCGGAAATGTAAGATATGCTGCGAATGGTTTATGCCAAAATACCCTAATATATATTGGTGTAATCCTGAGCACGGTGCGGAATTAGCAATCAGAAAAAGAAACAGAGACAGGGAAAAAGCCAGGGCAAGATCTCA